>JBPCRW010000076.1:0-3697 GCA_050996405.1 Pyrinomonadaceae bacterium
TATCTGCCGATTTCGCTCGAAGCGGTAACGGCGGTCGGCGTAAATTTTACGAACACGCAGTCGCAAACCCCGCTCGATACTTCGCAGGTCAATAGTTCGACGATCTTTTTAAATGACCCGTTTAGAATCGCCGGATTGCAGGGCGCGGTCGGCAATTCGCTCGGCGCATATACGCGGCTCGGCGATTCGGTCGCCGGCGCGGTCGAACCCGTCCGCAAGAATCCGTATAATATGATGTATAACCTTGTCCTTCAGCGCGAGTTGGCGAAGAATCTGGTTTTAGACATCGCTTATGTCGGCAGCCGCGGCAGAAATCTTCCGGCGCGGGATATTAACTTGAATCAACTTTCATCGGATACTTTATCGTATGCCCGCAACCATTACGCCGACCCGAACACTTGCGGCACGACTGCCTGCGCTTCGATTTCGGCATTTTTCGCTCAGCGCGTAACGAATCCTTTTGCAGGGCTTTCCGCTTCGTATCCGATTAACGCGCAAATTACGGGCGCGACGATTCCGCGAGCGCAGCTTTTGCGCCAGTTTCCGCAATATACGACCGTTACATTGTCGCGTCCGCAAATCGGCAGAAGCGATTACAACGCGCTGCAAATTAATTTGCAGAAACGCTTTAGCGGCGGCTGGTCGGCACTGGTCAATTACACCCGCTCGAAACTGCTCGACACGGGCGGAGTCGGCAACGGCGCGTCTTTTACAGACCCGACGAACGCCGAAGACGCTTTTAATTTCGACAACGAATATTCGTATTCGACACTCGACGTGCCAAACCGTTTTACGGCAAGCGCGACTTATGAACTGCCCTTCGGCAAAGGTAAGATGTTCGGCAGAGATTGGAGCGGATTGACAAACTTCTTTCTCGGCGGCTGGCAAGTTTCCGGCACCGGAGTTTATCAGACGGGCGCGCCGCTAACAATTGTCAATGCGACGGTTTTCGCGGGCGGCGGCAGCGTTTTGACGACGGTCGGCAACGGTCAGCGTCGTCCGAACATCGTCGCGGGCATAAACCCGGAATATGACAATATCGGCGACTTGGTTCGCCAGGGATTGCCGATATTTAACTCGGCGGCTTTTTCCGCGCCGAGCGATCTGCTTTTTGAATTCGGCAACGCCGCCCGAACATATAACGACATTCGCCGCGATAACTATAAAAACGTTGATTTGTCTATCATCAAAAACTTTGATTTCAATGAAGGCAGACAAAAATTCCAGGTTCGCGGAGAATTCTTAAACGCCTTTAACTGGGTAGTTTTCGGAACGCCCGGCACGCAGGTCGGCAGTTCGACCTTTGGAATCATCACGACGCAGGGCAATCGTCCGCGTATCATTCAAATTGTCGGACGATTTACGTTTTAGCGCGACACGGTGAACAGGCAATAGGGAGACAAGGTGAATTTTCGCCCCGTCTCCCTTATCTCCTTATCTCCGCGTCGTTAAATTTATGTCCGCTTTTCTGATTTTAATAATCTTTGTCGTCTTTGCCGCGTTGATGTTCACGCGCAAAATTCCCGCGCTAATTGCCGTTCCGACGATGGGAATTTTAATTGCGGCGGCGGTCGGCACACCTTTTCCGGTCATTTTAAACGATGTTATTTCGGCGGGTTCGATTAAATTAGCGTCGGCGTATATCGCGGTTTTCGCGGGCGCGATGCTCGGTCGCGTGATGATGCAGACCGGCATCGCCGAAGGAATTATCAAACGGGCGGCGGAATTCGGCGGCGATAAACCGCTCGTCGTCGCGTTTGGTTTGATGTTTGTCACGGCGGTTCTTTTTACTTCGCTGACGGGTTTGGGCGCGATAATTATGGTCGGCTCGCTCGTTTTGCCGATTATGATGAGCTTGGGAATTCCGCGCAAACTCGCCGGAACATTTTTTCTGCTCGCCTTTGCCACCGGATTTATTTTTAATATTTCCCTGATTCGTTTTTACCGCGACATTTTGCAGGTTGCCGAAAACGCGCCGCTGCCGGCGGAAATCGTGCATTTTCAACTGTTAATGCTCGGCGTGATGTCAGTCGGGACGATTCTTTACACGGTTATTGCCGCAAAGCGTTCGCCCGAACTCGCCTTGATGACGGCGGAAACGAAAGACGAATTAACCGACAAAATCAACGACAAAAACGCGCCTTTAATTTCGTTTGTTACGCCGCTGATTCCGCTGGTTTTATATTTCGGTTTTAATCAATACGGCTGGAAGGAAGTTCCGTCATTTTTAGCCGGCTCGCTGTTCGGCACAATCGTTACGCAGCCGAAACGGGCGATTCAAATTTTAACTTCATCCTTAATTCGCGGACTCGAAGACGGTGCGCCCGCCGCGATTTTGATGATGGGAATCGGGATGCTGATTAACGCTTTGCAATTGCCCGCCGTCAAAATTGCGCTCGAACCCGTGATTAAAAATCTGCCGATTTCAAGCACGTGGAGTTATGTTTTATTTTTCGGCATTTTATCGCCGCTCGCGCTTTATCGCGGACCGTTTAATTTGTTCGGTTTGGGCGCGGGATTTTTCGCGCTGCTGGCGGGCGCGGGACTGATTCCGGCAATCGCGGTTTTGGCGGCGGCGATGGCAATCGTCCAACTGCAAAATGTCTGCGATCCGACTAACACGCACAACGTCTGGGTCGCCAATTACGTCGGAATCAGAGTTGAAGAATTAACGAAATCAACGATTTTAACGATGATTGCAATTTGTTTCGCCGGTTTGATGATCGGTGCGGTTTTGTTTTTGAAATGAGGAAATTGTAACCACAGATGAAGATGCTAAACACGGGTAAGAAAAAAATTAAATTAGTTTTAAAAATCTGTGTTCATCGGTTTCAATCTGTGGTTTCAAAATAAATTTTATGACTGCTAGATGTTTCAGTTTAATAATTTTATTGTTGTCCGCAACGGCGATTTTCGCGCAGAACAACTCGCAAATCGTCGCGCCGAACGGATTGATTTATCAAATTTCCGGCAAAGACCGCCAGCGCAAAGACGAGGAAATCGTCGTTTATACGCCCGATTTTTACAAGAAAAATCTGACGTTCAAAAACGGCGTGGATGTTTATGTGCTGGACGGCAAAGTTTCAATTATCAACGACCGCGCCGGAGCGATTTATCAGCAAAATAAACCCGATCCGGGCGCGATTGCGGTGGAAAATAAAGGTTTTGTTTTGAGCGCGCAGGGCGCAGCCAGAAAATGGATTTTAGCGAATTTCAAAACGGGCGACGAAGTAAAAATCGCGGGCGATCTGGCGGGCTTCGGCGGCGCGGGCAAAGTTTCGACAAAAACGGGCGGTGAAGTCGCGCCCGCCGCCGTGATTCCCTGTTTTCCCGGCGCGTATTATCGCAAAGCCGTTTCGAGTTTTGATTCGTGGACGGGAATCGCCGGAATGGTCAAATTGGGAACGCCGACGGTTGACGAAAATCGGCTCGGCGCGGAAACAAAACAGCCGCTCGATAACTTTTCGGTTTATATGGGTGGCAACGCGGGCGGAAACTACGAAGTGGACGCGGGTTTAACGTGGGAATTTACAAACGACGACGCGGGCAAACGCAGCGCACACCGTAACGCTTTTCGCCCGTTTTGGCGCACAAAAACGTGGAATTCCGCGCCCGCGCAGAAGGAGTATTATTTTTATCCGGGCGAAACCGTCCAGATGGCGATTTTCATCGTCGCGCCGAAAAAACTGCGCCTCGT
>JBPCRW010000101.1:0-10958 GCA_050996405.1 Pyrinomonadaceae bacterium
GGTGATGTTCGCGCGCGTGATGATGAAGATGATTGAATTTTGCGGTTACGTTCAACATTTGCTCTGTGCTTTTATTAAAAACATAACCGCCGAAAAATTGCAACCGGCATCAATTATTATTTACCGCTTCCTGTTCGCGTTTAATTTTTCGCTGCTGTTCGAGCCACGCTTGATAAGCGATTTTGGCGCGTTCAAAATCGGCGGCGGAACTAAAGAAAATTTGCCTGCCATCGTCGCGCGTAGTGTCTAAAACATAATAAATATAATCGGTTTGCGACGGATTTAAGGCGGCATTTAACGCGCTTTCGCTGACGGAAGAAATCGGACCCGGCGGAAGTCCGATAACTTTGCGCGTGTTATACGGCGAATCCGCGTCGAGGTCGCTGCGGTGAATCGTGCCGTTCCAGCGGTTTTCCATTTTGGCTATATAAACCGCCGTTTGGTCAATGCCGAGCGGGATTCCTTTTTGCAGACGGTTGTAAATTACCGAAGCGACATCGGCGCGTTCGTCGTCAAATTTCGATTCGGTTTCAATCAAACTGGCGATGGTCACGATTTCGCGCGGCGTTTTATTTAGTTGTCCGGCGCGGTCATTCCATTCCGGCTTCCATGTTTTTTTGAACTGCTCGACCATTGTTTTGATAATTTGTTTCGGCGTAACTTCGCGCGGAAAATTATATGTTGTCGGAAACATATAGCCTTCGAGATTTTTCGCCTGCGGGTCGAAATCTTTTATCAAACTCACATCGTCCATCAAAGCCAGAATTTGTTTGTCGTCAATTGCCGGATTCTGCGGAAATTTTTCGTTGATTCTTTTGGCGATGTCGAATCTGGTAAAACCTTCGGGAATTGTTAATTTCGTTGTGCGGTCTTCGCCTTTTTCGAGTTCCTTTAAAACCTGCAAAGGCGTTATCGGAGAATCAAACTGGTATTCGCCAGCCTGTAATTTACCCGCGTCGCCGAATGTTCGCAGATAAACGAGCGTCGGGTATTCGTTCGCCAGAATGCCTTCGGCGGCAAGTTTATTGATAATTTCATTCGGCGTTGAGCCTTTCGGAATCTGAATGTAAATGTTAGATTTCGCGTGCGCGTGCGGCGTGCGAACCGATTTATAAATCCAATAGAAAAGACCGCCGGTAACAAGTAGAAAAAAAAGAAAAACAAATGCCAGAACTTTTATAAATTTCATCGAAGAAATTTTAGCAAAAAAGCCGTTGAAAAGTTAATTGTTAATCATTAAAATCCGCGCATAAATCGAACGGACGAAAGCGCAGACGTAATGTCTGCGCTTTCAGAAATTTATTCGCCGAGTTCGCGGCGATTGCGCGGCGGGTTTGGCAACGCCTCTTTTTTCTCGCCCGTTTCGCTGAAAACTTCTTTGATAGCTCCGATGCTCGACAGCATACTCGAAGTTTCCATCGGCATAAAAATCACCTTTGAATTTTGCGTTCTGGTCATATCGCGCAAACTTTCGATGTATCGCGCCGTGATTAAATACTGCGTCGTTTGCTCGCGGCTACCGATTGACTGGGCGATTTGTTCGATGGCTTGGGCTTCCGCCGAAGCTGCTTTCAGGCGAGCCTGCGCCGCGCCTTCGGCTTCCAAAACCGCCGATTCCTTGATTCCTTCCGAGCGCGTGATTGCCGCCTGTTTTTCGCCTTCGGCGCGTGTAATGGCGGCTTGGCGGTCGCCTTCCGCCGTTAAAATCAAGGCGCGGCGATTACGTTCGGCGGTCATCTGTTTTTCCATCGTGATGCGCACGTCTTCCGGCGGATTGATATTTTTAACGTCGACGCGCGTTACTTTGACGCCCCATTTGTCGGTTGCTTCATCCAGAATCAAGCGCAGTTTGGTGTTAATCTGGTCGCGCTGTGAAAGCGTGTGGTCTAAATCCATATCGCCCATCACGGCGCGCATTCCGGTAATCGTCAGTTGGACGATGCCGCCGACTAAATCGTTCATTTCATAGACGGCTTTAATCGGGTCTGTAATTTGCCAATAGACCACCGAATCAACGTGAATCGTCACATTGTCGCGCGTAATAACGGGCTGCGGCGGCAAATCAATATACTGCTCGCGCAAATCAATCGAAGTCAGTCCGGCGCGCGTATTCGTCCAATAGACGGCGCGCGGGGCTTCAAAAAACGGCACAATAATATTCAGCCCGCTCGCCGCAATCCGGTGAAAACGCCCCAGCCGCTCAATCAAAAGCACCGACGATTGCGGCACGATTTTTACCGTTTTTAATGCGACGATAATCAGAGCGATGACTATAAATACAAAAAAGCCTAAACCGAAAAGTTCCATTTTTTCCTCCGAACTACGTTTCTGTAAAATATAGCGCACTTTAGCTTAAAATACGAAAATTCTTTGCCGAAAGAATTAAAATCAATAATTGTCTGATTCGTAAAAATGTTTATAATTCAGATTTATGACCGTAAAACTTTCCGATATTCAAGACGCGCGAAAAATTTTGCAAGGGATTATTATCCCGACACCGATTCTGCCGGATGAAAAATTGTCGAACGAAATCGGCGCAAAAGCGTTTTTAAAAGCCGAATGCCTGCAAAGAAGCGGCTCGTTCAAAGCGCGCGGCGCGTATAACAAAATTTCGCGGCTTTCGCCCGAAGAAAAGGCGCGTGGCGTTATTACGGCTTCGGCTGGAAATCACGCGCAAGGCGTAGCATTAGCGGCGCGTCTGCACAATATCAAAGCGACAATCGTTTTGCCGGAGTTCGCGCCGCTGACAAAGATTATGGCGACCAAGGCGCAGGGCGCGGAAGTTATTTTACACGGCGAAATTTTTGACGAAGCCGTCGCTTATTCACGCGAATTGCAAAGGGAATTCGGCTACACTTACGTTCACGCTTTTGACGACGAACTAGTTATCGCCGGACAGGGAACAATCGGGCTGGAAATTGCCGAAAATTTGCCGGAAACAACTGTCGTCGTCGTGCCAATCGGCGGCGGCGGAATTATTTCGGGAATTGCGATTGCCGTTAAAAATCTGCTGCCGCGCGTTCGCGTTATCGGTGTTCAGGCGGAAAATGTCGCGCCCGTTAATCATTCTTTGAGAGCGGGCGAGCCGGTCGTCGTTGAAGCCCTGCAAACCATTGCTGACGGAATTGCGGTCAAGCGTCCGGGCGACGTTACTCTGCCGATTATCCGCGAATTTGTTGACGAAGTGGTCGAGGTGACGGAAGAAGAAATCGCGCAGGCGATTTTTCATTGCGCGACGGATATTCATCTCGTCGTCGAAGGCGCGGGCGCGGCGGGACTAGCGGCACTTCTGGCGAAAAAAATTAAAGTTGAATCGTCCGACACGGTTTGCGCGGTTTTATGCGGCGGCAACATTGACGGCAACTTGCTGGCGCGGATTATCGAACAGGTAATGGTGCGGCAAGGGCGTTATATTATTCTAAAACTGCTCGTCCTAGACCGTCCGGGCGCACTGGCAAAACTGCTCGATTGCGTAGCCGAAACCGGCGCAAACGTCGTCGAAGTTTTTCACCGCCGCGCGATGTGGCTCGCCCCTCTCGGTCACGTCGGAATCGAGATGGTTTTAGAAGTCCGCGACGAAGTCCACGGGCGCGAAGTCACGCAGCATCTCACTAATTCCGGTTATCACATCGAGCGCGAAGGGCAGGGCGATTGGGAAGACTGATGAAAATGCAAGGCGTAAAGTGTAAAATGCAGAATCGAAGTTAGCTTTTCAATAACCATTTTGACAGTTGCGTGATTCGATTGTGACACTATTTAAAAGTGTCACAGTCAGGAAATTTTAATTGTCAATAATTGTTATTTTTGTGATGAAGTTCAAGTTATAGCAATTTCAAAATAATTAAAACAAAAAGGAAAACCTGATGAGAAAATTTTCAATATCTCTACTTGTTGCATTTGTTGCCACACTTTCAGCCATTCACGGGCAAAATTCAGATTCTCGAAAAGAGGCTGAACGAATCTGGGAACTGGCGATTCAAGCCAAGGGCGGACGCGAGAAACTTTACGCTGTCGAGAATATGCTTGTTTCCTCCCGGTTTACAGTCAAGCACGGCGTGTTCAAAAAAAAAGACGCTCGTTACGATCAATTCTTCGTTTTTCCGTCAAAACTCTGGATTTGGAATGATGCTCTTCCGGAAGGAGTGGGATTACTAATAAATACAATCAATCTGGAAACTCAGACCGTGTACTTTCTTTATCCGACAGACCTTAAGAATCCCTTGAGAAAAAACAATGAAATATACGAAAGCGACAAGCAGTATTTTCGCTATACTCAGTTATTATTTTTGCTCGAAAGCCGCTGGCAGAAACCGAAAATTATCGGCTACCGGATTGATTTCATCGGTTCTCAAAAATATGATGTTGTCGAAACAGTTCTGGACAATGGCATGCACGACATCTTTTTTGATCAGAAAACGCATTTACCGGTTCGGATAGTTTTTCATTACAGAGGGACTCTTTCCGACAAAACCACTAATTATATATACAAACTGGAAGATTACCAAACTATAGACGGCATTACGCTGCCAACAAAACTTTACGCGCCGACTGCCGGCGCGGCAGAATATCTGAGTTTTCAAATCAACGTCGAATATGACAAGAGCATTTTCGAGAAACCGCCGACAGCCGAAGCCGGATCTGAAGCGTGGAAATTGAAGAAGTAAATCCCGAATAAGGTTTAACAGCAATTTCATGTTAAATACAATGAAGATATTTTCAAAACACCGCCTCTACCCGTTGAATTCGCCGCTGAAATATGGAAATCGAAATAAAAGAATTTGGTCTTGCTTGTTCAATTTCTCACAACCTCTCTTTGCCATCGGAAAATCAAATATGATATTCTTTTTCCTTTGTAATCATACCTTTTTTGTTGTCTATTAAGAGGAGTTTATTAGAAATGGCTAATGATGGAAACGGTCAGCAGGTCGGGCGAGTGGTGCAGATCATCGGTCCGGTGGTTGACGTGGAATTTGAAGAAGGTCATCTTCCACCGATTTACGAGGCTTTGAGAATTACGAGCGAAGGCTTTGATGTCGAAGCCAAAGTGGACACGATTTGCGAAGTCCAACAGCATTTGGGCGAAGGTCGCGTGCGCGCGGTTTCGATGCTGCCGACTGACGGGATGGTGCGCGGAATGAAGGCGATTGACACGGGCGGACCGATTACCGTTCCGGTTGGTGTGGCGACGCTTGGGCGTGTGATGAATGTCATCGGCGATTCGGTTGACGAACTCGGTCCGGTTGATTCCGAAACGCGCTATTCGATTCATCGCCACGCGCCGACGTTTGAAGAACAGGCGACGGAACTCGAAATGTTTGAAACGGGAATCAAAGTTATCGATTTGATTCAGCCGTTTTTGCGCGGTGGAAAAATCGGTTTGTTCGGCGGCGCGGGCGTTGGCAAAACCGTGCTGATTCAGGCATTGCTTCACAATATCGCTAAAGCGCATTCAGGCTTTTCGGTGTTCGCGGGCGTTGGCGAGCGCACGCGCGAAGGCTTTGATTTGTTGGAAGAATTTGTCGAATCGGGCGTTATCAACTACGGCGAAGCGTTTATGAAGGACAAGGAAGCCAACGGCGGTTTCGATTTAACCAAAGTTGATAAAAACGCGCTAAAAGAATCCAAAGTCGCGCTGATTTTCGGGCAGATGACCGAGCCGCCGGGAGCGCGTCTGCGCGTCGCGCTGTCGGGTTTGACGGTCGCCGAATACTTCCGCGACCAGGGAAACGACGTGCTGTTTTTCGTTGACAATATTTTTAGATTTACGCAAGCCGGTTCGGAAGTGTCCGCTCTGCTCGGACGAATGCCGTCGGCGGTCGGTTATCAGCCGAATCTGGCGACGGAAATGGGAGAAATGCAGGAACGCATCACTTCGACAAAAACGGGCGCGATTACTTCGATTCAAGCCGTCTATGTTCCGGCGGACGATTACACAGACCCCGCTCCGGCGACGACTTTCGCGCATCTGGACGCGGTGACGGCTCTCTCGCGTCAGATTGTCGAACTCGGAATTTATCCGGCGGTTGACCCGCTTGCTTCAAACTCGCGCATTCTCGACCCGACGATTGTCGGCGACGAGCATTATAACACGGCGCAGGACGTGAAACGTATTTTGCAGCGTTACAAGGATTTGCAGGATATTATTGCGATTCTCGGACTTGACGAACTGAGCGAAGAAGATAGATTGACCGTCGCGCGGGCGCGTAAAGTTCAACGCTTTTTCTCGCAGCCGTTTTTCGTCGGCGAAAAATTCACGGGCGTTCCGGGCGAATACGTCAAAACGGAAGACACCATCAAGGGTTTCCGCGAAATCATTGACGGCAAATGCGACGAGATGCCCGAACAGGCGTTTTATATGGTCGGCACAATCGAACAAGCCCGCGAAAAAGCCAAGAAAATGGCGGCAGGCGCATAATTTTTAATGGTGAATGGTAAGTTGATGAATGGCGAGTTTTTTCTTGCCATTCACCATTCACCACTTACCATTCACCACTAAAGAAATGTTGAAATTAGAAATTGTTACACCGGAAAAAAAAGTGGTTGACGAAACGGTTGA
Organism: Pyrinomonadaceae bacterium; assembly: GCA_050996405.1. GTDB lineage: Bacteria > Acidobacteriota > Blastocatellia > Pyrinomonadales > Pyrinomonadaceae > JBPCRW01. Next base: position 6,557 of record JBPCRW010000101.1, read on the forward strand.
TTCGGTAACGATTCCGACCGCGAACGGCGAAATAGGAATTTTGACGAATCATGCTCCATTGATTTCCGCTTTGAAATCCGGTGTGCTGGCTTACACGAAAGGCGGCGTGACGGAAAAAATGGTCGTTTCCGGCGGGTTTGTCGAAGTCGGCGCGGACACGGTTTCTGTGTTAGCTGACTTAGCGGAAACGGCAGGCGAAATCAACGTTGACGCGGCGCGTTCGGAACGCGAACAACTTGAAAAAACGCTCGGCGCGTGGAACGGAACGGAAGCGGATTTCGAGACTGAAAAAGAAAAGCTCGAACGGGCGCAGGCGCGGCTTCAATTAGCCGGAAGATAAACCGAAAATAAAATTTAAGAAGATGAAAGGAAAAGGTTTTAAACTTTTTCCTTTTTTATTTCTCGCCCTTTTAATTTTCGCTTGAAAAGTTTCGATGCATCTTGAACCACAAAACTTTTCATCAATCTTCACGGGCTGGAATTTTTAAAATTATGAGAAAAAATCTTTTAATTTTTGCATTAATCGTCTTCTGCGTTGGTTTAATGAGTTTTGAAAATTTTGCCCAAACTCTAAACGTGACCGCAAACGCGGAACGAATTTCAGGCGATAAATTCGACTTTTCGGCACAAACATCGAAAGGCGCGAGGGTTTATTCATATCAAAAAATAAATCCGGCGACGCTGAAAGCAATTGATACGGGATTGGACAATCTTTTCGCGGTCGCGCGAAAACATAATTATTATTCGCATCTGGATTACTCGGATTACACGATTTACATTGCTCGCCCCGACCGTCTAAAGAATGCCGACGGGAATTATTCGCCCGGAATTGCGATTGCTCCAGCGCAGTATGCCGGAAGCGTTTATGACAAAGGCGGCTATATTTTTGTTGCGGGAATGGTGATTTCCGATAATCCATCGGCTTTTCTGATTGTCGATTATAACGACCAGAATTTAAGTGGTGTCTCCGACATTGTGCGCTACGAAGGCGAGCATCTGATTCTCTATTTCAACGACCGGCAGCTTTATAATCAAACCGCCGACCACAGCAAAGGCGGCGGGCATCCGATTCTGCAATGAGTTTATCAAAACACAATAAAAAAACTCCGCTTAAACGGCGGAGTTTTTCTCTATCTACATTTTACCTAAGGAGACCGACTAATTTTAGCGATAGACATGCTCGCCGCGATTGTTGCGCCATTCGTTTTCAAAATACGTCGCATCTTCGTCAGTTCTCGGATTAACTCCCATGACGATTCCGCCGTTGCGAACGCCTTCGTCATAGACTTTCGCGCGCTCTTCGGGAATTCCCGAACCGATTAACGCTCCGACCAATCCGCCGGTTAAACCGCCCGCGCCCGCGCCCGCCAGAGCCGCCGCCAGAGGTCCGGCGACAATCAATCCAAGACCCGGAATAAGAACGCTCGTGCCGATTGCCGCGATACCGGCAATAATCGCTCCCAGAGTTCCGCCGATTGCGCCGCCCGTGCCCGCGCCTTCGAGAGCCTTGCTGCCGAGTTCGGTGTCAGCGGTTTCGTCGTTAAAATATTTCTTGCGCGTATCGTCGGACATTAAAAGATTAACATCGTCTTTTGTGTAACCGCGGCTAAGGGTTGAATTATAAGCCTTCTCCGCGCTATCGCGGTCGCGGAACATTCCGGTCACCATTCCGCTTTTGCCGGTTGATGTTGAACTGCTGTCGACAACATCGTTATTGGCTTGTCTTTCTTTTCCGTAATCTGCCTGCGCCGCGCCTTCATTCTTAAGCGATTCATCTCCGGTTACTTTTCCCCACGCTTCTTTCGCGCCGCCGCTGATACGGTCGCCCATTCCGCCTGCTTCTTCTTTTACTGTTCCCATTTTATTTTATACTCCTTTTTTCTTTGATTATATTTTACTGCGAAATCTTTCAACTCGAATTACGGCGGCTATATGAGCAACAAATGTGCCAAGCGAATTTAAAAAAGCCGAAGTCCTTACAAACAAAAAGAAAAATAGTTTTTAAGTATTTTTGACGAGTGGAAAATCGCAGGAATATGTTTTGAATCTAAACACAAAGCCGGAAAATTTACTGTATTCAATTCAGACAGATAAGAAATAATTTGCCGAAAACAAAAATGCTCTCGAAAATTTTCGAGAGCATTTTTAATCTTGCCGTTATAAAATTATCTTCTCGAACTAAAAATCCGCAGGATATACCAGAACAAAAGCGCGACGCTGGCAAACAGGGCGAGCGCGGCGGCAACGTGCTGGTCGGTGCGATACTGATGCAGAATGTTTGACGTTTGATACAGAATCGCGCCGCCCGCAAACGCCACCATCGCAAACGCGAAAACATTGCCGAGACTGAATCCGAAAAGCAGATTGACGGCGATAAATCCGAGCGCGATAAAACCGCCGATTGTCAGAATCGGACCGAGAAACGAAAAATCTTTCCGCGTCAGAAAAACGACCGCCGTGATGCCAAAGAAAAGTCCGAGCGTCGAGATTCCGGCTTCGTAAATTAAATATTTGTCGCTCGTCGCATAGGTTGCGAAAATTATCAGCGGCAGAAAAATAATCGCTTCCGCAACCGTATAAAGCGCGAGACCGGCATACTGCATTCCTTTTGAGCTTTGCGAATTTGCCCACGAAGTCGCAACCGTCGAAACGCCGATGAACAAAGCCAGCACGACGAACCAGCCCAAACTTCCAAACGAGACCAGCGTTTGAGCGATTAAACCGCCTAGACCTGAAGAAATCAAAAACGCTTCGAGCAGAACAAACGCAGCAATCGCGCCCGCCAGATGCGTATATGTTTTGCGGATAAACGCCGCGCGCTCTTCCGGCAGAGCCTGCGCCGCCGGATAATTTCCGTATGTGTTTGTGTAAGTATTCATTTTTTTATTTTCAGAATTTCTCCTTTCAACCGATTAGATGCGTTAGTTTATTTTATCTTTGCAATCGAGTTTAAGCAAAAATCAGTTTTCATCCGCCCAGAAATTTTTGCGAAATTTATTTTCCGTCCAGAAACTTTTGAAAATTTCAATTTTCGGTCTAGCGTTTTCGGGCAGAACGATGCTGATTGCGTCGTAGCGAAATTTAATCTGACGCAGATGAAAAATTTTCCGATACATTCGAGCGGCGCGAATAATCTGCCGCTGCTTGCGTAAATCAATCGCGGCGAGCGGCGAAGCGAATTTGTCCGAACGCCGAGTTTTGACTTCGATAAAACAGAGCGTCGCTTCATCGTAGGCAATCAAATCGATTTCGCCCGTCACGATTGCGCCGCGCCGATTTCTGCCGACCGGAGTTTTGAAATTGGCGCAGACGATTCGATAATTGCTGTTCGTCAAAAACTCTAACGCCAGCCGTTCGCCTTCCGCGCCGACTTTGCTTGAATTAAAAGCGTCAAAACGTATATCGTTAATCATCGAAAGATTTTCAGACACGAGCAAAGGGTAACATATATGAACGAATACAGAAATTTTTTTGCGACTATCGGATTACTTCCAGTTCTGGCGACAAATTCCGGCGCGGCAGCTATCGAAAATAAATCTTAACAGAATGGACAGAAATAAGCGGGATTAGAAAAATAAATTTGTCTTTATCCAGTTTGAATAATATTTTATGAAAAAAGCATTGAAAATCATTGTTCTGGTTTTGTTTCTGGTTTTTATTGCAATTCAATTCGTCCGTCCGGATTTTACGAATCCGGCGATTGTTGCCGGACAAAGCTTGGCGGAAACGACGCAAGTTCCAGACGACGTGCAGAAAATTCTGACGCGCTCGTGCGGCGATTGTCATTCAAGCGCGACCGTTTATCCCTGGTATTCAAAAATTCAGCCGTCGGCGCAATTTCTCGCCGGTCATATCCGCGACGGGCGAAAGCAATTAAATTTTTCCGAATGGGGAACTTATGAAAATCGCCGCAGGAAAAGCAAGTTAGGAGAAATCTGCGAGCAGGTTGAAGGAAGGGAAATGCCTTTGCCGTCATATTTGTGGATTCATTGGAACGCGAAACTTTCCGACGACGAAATCAAAAAAGTCTGTGACTGGACGGACGCGGAAGCCGCGAAAATTTCTGCGGCGCAGGGAAGTAATTAATGCAAAATTCAAAACGTAAAATGCAAAATTGCAAAACCGACTTTATTTTGCATTTTGCATTTCATTCACCCGCCAGCATCGTTCCCGTTCCTTTGTCGGTGAAAACTTCCGAGAGCAGCGCGTTGCGGACGCTTCCGCCGATAATGTGCGCCGATTTTACGCCGCGATTTAAGATGTTTATTAAACTCTGCAATTTCGGAATCATGCCGCCCGTCGCCTTGCCCGATAAAATCATTTCTTCGGCTTCACGCGCGGAAATTCTTGAAAGTTTTGTCGTTTCATCTTTTGCATCCAAATAAATTCCGTTCACGTCCGA
>JBPCRW010000139.1:0-7232 GCA_050996405.1 Pyrinomonadaceae bacterium
ACTTCGCGGTTGTTAAAATCAATCTTCGTGTAAATTCCCAGAGAGCCGACGATTCTGGTAATCGGGTCCCAATTCATCTCGACCAAATTTTTGTTTTCCGACGGCGGCAAAACCGATTTTGTCATTCTTTCCCTAACAGCGTCTTTCATTTTTATTCCTCCTTGTTAATAATTTCTCGGCTGGTATCCGGTGGTTAATTCTTCGCCGCGATGCCGCCATTTCGGTTCTTTGTCAACCGTGTGATTGGTGATGCCGCGCAGAGAGCGAATCATTCGCCCATAAACGCCGACTATTGCCGACGACAAAGTTCCGCCCGGCGGCTCGTCCATAAACGGCATAAATTTGTCTGGAAAACCGGGCATCGTGCAGCCGATACAAATTCCGCCGACGTTCGGACAGCCGCCGATGCCGCGCTGCCAGCCGCGTTTCGTCACGTTGCAATTGACAACCGGACCCCAGCAGCCCATTTTCACCAGACATTTCGGCGAGCCGTATTCGTGCGCGAAATCGCCCTGCTCGTAATAGCTGCCGCGGTCGCAGCCTTCGTGAACGGTTTTTCCAAACAGCCAGGTCGGGCGCAACTGCTTGTCGAGCGGAATCATCGGAGCGATTCCCGCAACCTGATATAACAGATACGTCAGCGTCTCCATAAAATTGTCCGGCTGAATCGGACAGCCCGGAACGTTGACGATTGGCAGTCCAGCCTTTGATTTCCAATCCCAGCCGAGATAATCCGCCAAGCCCATACAACCCGTCGGATTTCCAGCCATCGCGTGGATGCCGCCGTATGTGGCGCAAGTTCCTGCCGCCATTATCGCCAGAGCTTTCGGCGCGAGCCGGTCAATCCACTCGCACGTTGTAATCGGCTGTCCGGTGTCCGGGTCTGTTCCCATCCCCGCCCAATAGCCTTCGGCTTTTATATTTTCATTCGGAATCGAGCCTTCGACGACCAGCACGAACGGGTCAAGTTCGCCGCGCCACGCCTGATAAAAATAATCGAGAAACTCGTCGCCGACTTCATACGCCAAAACCGGATTGTGCAGATGCACTTTCGGAAGTCCGGGAATCGCGCCCAGCAAAACATCTTCGATACTCGGCTGCTCGGCGTTGGTCAGCGAAATAGTATCGCCGTCGCAGCTTAAACCCGCCGTAATCCAAATAATATGCACGTCGCTGACAGCCGGAGCTTTTTGCGTCTTCCGACCGTATGGAACATTTTCTGTTGCCATTGTTACCCTCCTTAAATTTTATTGTTATCCCAAAAATTCAATTATAAACCGACTTTTTATCCGCGTTTAATTAAGTATTTTATTCCGCAAAATCAATAATTTACGCGCTCTTTTCAGTTGGCGTAATGTGCCTGCGCTGGAAAGTTAGAATTGGCTATTTTTCGCTGAACCTTTAAAAAATACGCGGTAAAATTATTGAAAAGCCTCTCGGCTCGACAAAAATTTCTGCACACTTCGATTATTTCTGTATTTCGTTATCGGATTTTAAGCGGCGGACGCGCCCAGAGGCGACCGCGTAACCAAAGGTTTCAAAGAGCCGCACTAGGGAATGCCGAAAAGTTATTTAATAACCGTTTCGGCTTTTTAATAAACGTGACAATTCTGATTGTTATTTATTCCACGTCAATTTGCAAGAAAAATTTAAATTATTATTTTGTAAAGATTAAACGGTTCAAACTAGCGGCTGCGAAATCCAGTAAAAAAAATTTTCGATATAAAATCTTTAGCATTTGTTAGAATAATTGAAAAAAGGATTTGCGAATCCAAAATTATATTGAGATTAAGAACTGCAAAAATCCGCATCTTCGGTTTGCTCAAAAAACTTTAATTTTGGCTGAATGACATTCTTGAATTTACAAAATTTACACGAAAAATTAGTTGAATCGCCTGTTAAACCCAAATGTTTTTTTACGATTGTCATACCCGTGCGTAACGAAGCGAAATATATTGGCGAAACTCTCAAAAGTTTCTCTTGTCAGGTTGATTTAGAAAATCAGCCGCTTGATTTTCGCCAATTTGAAATAATTTTTCTGGTCAATAATTCGAGCGACGAATCGGCGGAAATTATTCGTCGCCAGCGTGACAAAAATCAATTTCCAATAATTCATCTTGCCGAAAAAAATCTGCCCGCCGAACAATCAAACGTCGGTTACGTCAGGCGTTGGCTGATGAACGAGGCTTTTTTAAGACTGCGTTTTAATAAATTTAGCGGCGGAATAATCGCCACGACAGACGGGGACAGCGAAATCGCGCCCGATTGGATTGCGGCAACCGTCGCGGAAATTAGACTGGGCGCGGATGCCGTCGGCGGGCGAATTTTTATCAAACCTGACGAATTGCGAATGATGAACGCGAAATGCCGCGCGTTTCATCTTCGTGATACGGGTTATCGTTTGCTGGCAGCGGAAGTCGAATCACGAATTGATTATCTGGCGCACGACGCGCCGCCGCGTCATCATCAGCATTTTAACGGCAGTTTCGCCGTCACCACTTCGGCTTTTGAAAAAGCGGGCGGCGTGCCGCAAGTCCGTTTTCTGGAAGATGTCGCTTTTTATCACGCGCTGCTGCGTGTGGACGCGCGTTTTCGCCACAGTCCGTCGGTTCGCGTGCAGACTTCGGCGCGTTCCGAAGGCAGAACCGAATCGGGACTTTCCACGCAAATCGGAGAATGGACGACGATGGGTCAAAACGGCGTTGAATATTTGGTGGAAAGCGCGGCGGCAATCGAACGCCGCCTGCGGGCGCGGAAAAACCTGCGCTGTTCATGGCGGGAAATTCAAAATAAAAATCGTTGTCAAAAGGACAAAATTAAAACGCTCGCCGGCGATTTGCTGATTCCTTTTGAATATCTGCAAAACGAAATATCCGCGCCGCAAACCTTCGGCAGTTTGTATGAAAAAGTTTTGTGCGAACAAAATCAAAACGGCGAGTGGAAAAAAGAAAATTCTCTGACGACGGTCGAAAAAGCGATTTCCGATTTGCGTTCGCTGCTTGAGAAATTCAGACGCGGCGAGAGAAAGTTTTCCGCGTGAATCAGAGTTTTTCCCAGACATCGAGGCGATATTTTTCGGCGCGTAAATTTTTCACCGGACGCAGTTTATTTTCGCTCCCTCCGGCAAACGAATCGTGAACTTCGTCGCCCGTCTGCGGATAATCTTCGACCGCCGGTGTCCAGTGAATCAAAACAACATTTCCGCGAGGTTTGAGATGCGCGATTGTTTTTTCAAACGTCAATTTCCAATCTTCGATATTAAAGTAATATCCAACTTCCGAAATTAATATCAAATCAAACGCGCGTTCGGGAAATTCCTGCGGAATTCGCATCAATCGAATTTCGACATTCGTTAAATCGCGGCATCTGGCGCGGGCTTGATTCAAGGCTTTTTCGCTTACGTCAACCGCCAGCAGAGACGCGCAGCGAGATGCGAGTTTCGCGGTTAAAATTCCAATCGAACAGCCGATTTCAAGCGCCGATTCGTAATTTTCGCGCGGCAGAGCATCGAGCGTCGCGGCATATTTGGCGGCTTCGTATTCGCTCGACGCGAAATTCCAAGGGTCTTCGTTTGCATTATAAACGTTTTCAAAATATTCCGGCGCGAGCGATTTTTTCGGTGTCGAATCGTTCATTTAATTTCTTCCAGATAAACTTCAAAAGGCGCGGCGAAATGCGCCAGAATTTTCGCCGACAGACGAAATCCGCGAGGGTCGTCGTCAATTAAATCGGTCGTCTGCGAAACGTGCGCGGCGATGGCAAATTGTTTTTTCCCGAAGACTTTTTCGATGTCCAAACGCCACGCGCGAATTTCATTTTCCGACGGCAAATCTTTTTCTTCGGCGAGTTCCCAGAGCCAAATCGGATATTCAATCAAACGAATTCTAAAATCAACCGAATTCGTCGCGGCGCGCGTAATTTGCTGCGTCGCGCGGTGGTCTGGATGCGGGTCATATCGCCACGGCGCGAGAATTGTCTGCGGCTGTTTTTCCATCAAAAAATTTTTTATTTTTTCGACCGCCGAATCAAAATCCGGTGAGTTTTCGTCCGGCACAGCGCGGTCACGATAACGCAAAAACGTAATTTCATTTTCCGAAACGCCGAGAATTTCAAGCGCGTTTCTCATTTCCGTTTCGCGCAAATCGCGCAGTTTTTCGGGCGGAAATTTGCGCGAATTCGGATGCGAAAGCGTGCCGTCGCTCATCGTCACGACGCTGACCGGCAAATCGAATTTTCGCAAGAGCGCAATCGCTCCGCCGCAACCCAGAGATTCGTCGTCCGGGTGCGGCGCGAAAACCATTGTTTTTCCCCATTCGACGACGGTTTCGGATTTCTTAATCTCAAGATTTTCGGGTTTAAATCGGAAAAATTTACTCGTCATCGCCGCGCCACAATTCGCCGTTTTGTTTGTCTGATTTTAAGGCAAAATCGCCGATTCCGGCGAGCGTCGCGTCCGGCGCGGCTTGCCGCAGATACATTTTTAAATCGCGGATAACGCGCTCGAAATGATAAGGTTTTAACAGCCCGCGACTGCCGATTGAGCGTTCGCAGCCGAGCATTATATTTTGACAAATTTGCTCGATTGCCGTCCGCGTCATTCCGGCGTAATGCAAAACCCGTTCAAGATTTTCAGTGTTTTTTTCACGCAGAAACCTGTCAAAAATTTTCGACGCGCCGCGCAGCCAGAGATTTCCGCTTTCGACGGCGATTGCCATTTCGCCCAATCGCATTTGCTGAAACGCATCGCCCGCGCGATTTAATTCGCGCAAAAACTCGCGCGTCAAATCAAACAAAAGTTCCGCCGCGCCGAGTTGGACTGCCGCAAAACGAATCGCGCCGCCGCCGAAAAACGGTTGTTTGTAATAATCGTCCGGCTCTCCGATAAAATCTTCTGCGGAAATTTCCACGCCGGAAAAATCCACGCGGTAACTGCGCGACGAACGCATTCCGAGCGGCTGCCACCACGAATCGTCGAAGGCGATTTTCACTTTGTCCATTGACAAAACAAACATCTGCCAGCCGCCGTCTGCTAGTTTTCCGGTGACAATCGGACGATTAACAAAACCCGCGCCGGAAGCAAAAGTTTTCGCGCCTTCCAGACGAAATTTATTTTCTTTTGCCGGAATAATTTTCACGCCGTCGCTCGCTTCGGTATTCCACACGCCGAAAAGAGTTTTTCGGCAACGCGCTTCAATTGCCAATTTTTCGATTTGCTTTGGTTCGGCATATTCGTTAATCAATTGCCAGGCGTTAAAATGTCCTTCAAAAATGCGTCCGACAACCAGATTTCCGTAGCCCAATTGTTTGAGCAAAGTCAAAAGCTCAAACGTCGTTCCGGCTTTTATTCCCAAGCCCGCGCCGCCGTAAATTTTTGGAATTACGGCTTCCAAAATTCCGGCTTCCGCGATTTTGTCAAAAGTTTGCGCCGGAAAAGATTTCGCGCAATCGGTGACGGCGGCTTCCGTAATTGCTTCAAGCGAAATTTTCCGCGCCCGCTTTCTAAGTTCGGAAAAAGAAATATCAGAAACTTTTTTCTCAAAAAAGATTTTGGTTGTTTGGCTGGCTGCTGTCATTAAGTTGCAAAATTAGGACTTTCTCAAAATGCGGAAACACGCTGCGCCCGTAAGTGTGTTTTTATTTGCTATTGCGCCTTTACTCCGTGCGGGCTTCTGCAAAAATGAGAAAGTCCTACAAATATTAAATTTAAATTTTTCAGATGCCTGCGGCTTTATGAATCGAATTCATTTGTCGTCTAATTTCTGCGGCGAGCGGCGCGTAAATTTCGCGTCTTCCCGCTTCGTTCGCGTAATTCCATAAACCGTTATGACAATGACGGTTATTATCCCAACCCGGATGATTGACAATCGGGTAGAGACAAATTCCCAGAACCGGCACGCCGTCCGAAACGGCAACGCGAACTTCGTCGCAGATATATTTAAACCAGTCGGGACGCGCTTCGTTTTCAATGCCGGTTTCGGCGATAAAAAGCGGTTTTTCGTAACGCGCGTAAAATTCCTTCAAAATTTCGCCGAATGATTTGTAATCTTTTTGACCGCGTAAAATTTTTTGCCCCGACGGATGCCGCCATTGATTATACGAATAATAATTTACGCCGATAACATCTACAAAACTCGAATCTCCGCCGATTTCCGATTCCGTTTTACCGAGCAGCATGTCGAGCGCGTGATACTGCGCGTTGTGAAAATTCGTCGCGTCCACGGCATTTTGCGGTTTTGACGGAAGAACGCGAATCGCCGGATCGGTTTGAATCAAAACCGCGTTCGGCGCGACTTGTTTTATTTTCACAGCGGCGGCGATTGATGCCTTTACCAACTGCCGTTTCATTTCGTCGCCGCGCTTTTTCGCAAACGGATAAAACTTTCCGACTTCGCCGGCTGCCCAGGCGAAAAACGAAATTTCGTTGACCAGACAAATTAAAGGTTTAGTTTCACCTTCGGCGACCAGAAGCTCGACAAATTTCCCTGCGAATCCGGCGAATCTGTCAATAAATTCCGCGCCGAATAAATCCAAATCGTCAGGATAACCGTAATGAAATAAATCCCAGATGACCTGTAATCCGGTTTCACGCACCGCCCGAATTTGTTCGATAACGCTCGACCAGTCGTATCGATAAGGTGTCCGCTCGATTAGATGCCAGCGCGTGCCGTCGCGTGCGGCGCGAATTCCCAAATCGAGCAAACGACGATAATCCAAATAGGCGAATCGGTCGTGTTCGGTCGAAGCGATTACGTCAACTCGCTTTCCGGCGCGGTTGCGATGCGTCGAACATTCAAATCCGCCCATCAGATAGCTCTGAAAAATATCGGATGTCATTATAAGCTGCAAAACAATCTACAAAAATTAAATATTCACTGCAAAATTCAGACATCCGCAGCGTCGGATATTTGCCTGATGGTTTCGTAACATTCGCAGGCGGCTTTCAGTAATCCGTCACGGTCTAAAATTTTGATTCTGCCTCTATTATAGCTGATTAAACCCTGTTCCTGCAGTTTGACGGCGCATTTACTCACGCTTGGACGATGCACGCCGAGCATCACGGCGATAAACTCCTGCGTCAGTTTTAATTCATCGCCGCCAGCGCGGTCTTGCAACATCAAAAGCCAGCGCGCCAAACGTTTTTCAACGCTGTGATAGCAGAGACAGGCGGAATTCTGTGAAATCTGTCCGATAAACGAATAGACATAACGCATCACGGCTCTCGCCAGAATTTT
>JBPCRW010000151.1:0-44705 GCA_050996405.1 Pyrinomonadaceae bacterium
GTTCCGCGCCAGACACTTTCGGCAATTATGCGCGGGCGCATCGCGGGGATTTCCGGCTGGGTGCTGTTCAATCAGAACAAACCGCCGGAAGCGGTCGTCCGCCTGACACGCGCGGTCAGCGTGCTGCCGGAAAAAAGCGCGTGGTGGCGTTCGAGCATGTGGCGTTTGGGCGTGGCTTTCGATGCCGACGGCAGCCCGCAGCTGGCACTCGACGCTTACGTTAAAAGCTATTTGAGCGCGCCGCCCGACGCGATTAAATATTCGGTTATCGAAACGGTTTATCAAAAAGTGAACGGCAGTCTCGAAGGCTTGGACAAAAAAATCGGCGCGAAACCCGTTGACACAATCGCGGTTGCCGCAACGCCGGAAACGCCTTCGGTATTAAATAATGAAGCTGCCAAAACCGAGTCTTCGCCCATCGCGCCAACGCCCGAAGCAACGCCAACTCTCCCGTCAAAGATTTCCGAAACGCCGAAGTCCGAAGTAACGCCTAAGCCGTCACCGATACCTGAAACAAAGACTGGAGCCACAGTCAAACCATCGCAGACAACCGCTAAAACTTCCACGCCTTCGCCTTTTGAGCCGATTATTATTACCGTTCCTAAAACCGAAATCGTAAAATCTCCAAAGTCCGATTCGGAAACGGCACAGGCGAATAATCAGGATTCCAAAACATCCGAAAAGCCGAAAAATTCAACGTCGGGCGAGGATTCGGGCAAAGTTCGTCCGCGCGTCAGCGATGCCAAAAACACGGAAAATACAGATTGTCAGCTTGAAGTCGGTCAGGAAAGCATCACAATTTTGGCAAACGGCGGAAATCTGGGTGTGCTGGTCGGTTTCGAGGGCGGCGGCGATATTTCAAAAATCGTCGCGTCGTCGAGTAATCCGACCGACATCGATGTTTCGCTCGACCCGGACATCGGCAAACAATCGAACCACGCTTTTTTTATTATCAAATCCATCAGCGCGAAAACCGGAATTTTCACAATCACGTTTGAATCGCCGTGCGGCAAAAAGGAAGTTCGGGTAAAGGTTAGATAGATTTTAGCCGCGTAATTAAACAAATGACACGAGCAAGATTTTTTCATCTTTCGATTCGTGCAATTTGCGTAATTCGTGGCTAAAATCTTTTTATGGTTGAGAAAAATTTTCGGAGCGGCTACGTCGCTTTGATTGGTCGCCCGAACGCCGGAAAATCTACGCTTTTAAATTATCTGGTCGGCGAAAAAATTGCCGCCGTTTCCAACAAACCGCAGACGACGCGCCACAAAATTCAGGGCATTGTTACTTTACCCGAAGGGCAAATTGTTTTTGTCGATACGCCCGGCGTTCATAAACCCGGATTTTTATTGAATCGAAGAATGATGGCGGCGGTTCACGACGCAATTCTTTCGGTCGATGTCGTCGTGCTGCTGCGCGACGCTTCGGTTTCGACCGGCAACGGCGACAAATTTGTTTTGGATTTGGTCAGACAATCTGAAAAACCCGCAATTCTGGTTTTAAATAAAATTGATAAAATTAAAGACAAGGCGCAGCTTTTGCCGCTCATCGAATACTACGCCGAAGAATATAATTTTGCGGAAATCGTTCCCATTTCCGCCCTCCGCGGCGAAGCGATTGAAAATCTTTTAAAGCAAATCGTTAAACATCTCCCGACGGGCGAGCCGATTTTCGCCGCCGATGAATTAACAGACCAGCCTATTAAAATGATTGTCGCGGAAATGGTGCGCGAAAAAATTTTGCAGACGACGGGCGAAGAAATTCCATACGTAACGGCAGTCGTCACCGAAAAATACGATGAATCAGACCCGACTATAACGAGAATTTATTGCGCGATTTTTGTCGAGAGAAGTTCGCAAAAGGGAATTATCATCGGCAAAGGCGGCATCAAGCTGAAAAAAATCGGCACGGAAGCGCGCGTCGACATCGAAAAACTTCTGGGCAAAAAGGTTTTTCTTCAATTGTTCGTCAAAGTCGCTCCAGATTGGCGCAATCGAGGGCAGGATTTGGACGAAATCGGCATTAAAGAATAAATGGACAGTCAAAAAAAATGGTTTGCGGTTGACATTGCAATTGACGCGGCGGCGGCGGAAACAGTCGAGTTTGCGTTGAATGAAGCGGGCGCGCTCGGCACGGAAATCGACATTTTCGGCGGGAAAAACGATTTGGAAATTCTGACGGTCGTCGGATATTTTAACGAAAAACCGGACGGCGAAATTTTGCAAAACGAACTTGTCGAAGCGTTGCGGATTTACGATCTTTCGAGTGCTGTGATAAAAAAAATCGAATGGCGCGAAGTTGAAAATAAAGACTGGCTCGAAGAATGGAAAAAACATTGGAAGCCGACAATAGCCGGAAAATTTATTATCGCGCCGACTTGGGAAAAAGTTAAATCAACCAACAAAATCGTTATTAGAATTGAACCGAGTATGGCGTTCGGCACGGGAACGCACGAAACGACGCGGCTTTGTTTAAAGGCAATCGAAGAAAATTATTTGCCGGGAATGAGTTTTTTCGATGTCGGCACGGGAACGGGAATTTTAGCGATTGCCGCTTTAAAATTGAAGTCCAGAGTTCAGAGTCCAAAGTCCGGAGTCAACAACATCGCCGGATGCGACACGGATGAACATTCAATAAAAATTGCCCGCGAAAATGCGGCGACGAATGAAGCCGGTGAAATAGAATTTTATGCCGGAACAATTATTGAAGAAACACCGCTATTTGATTTCGTCTGCGCCAATCTGACGGCGGATGTCATCGTTCCGCTACTGCCGCTGCTGGTGAAAAAGTTTCGTCGTTTTCTCATTTTATCGGGGATTTTAAAGGAACAGGAAAATTCGGTGGTCGAAGAATTGAGAAAATTTAGAATCGAAAATCCGCAAATCGAATCCGACGGCGAGTGGATTTCTATTCAAGTAAAAAGGTAAAAGTAAAAAGGCAAAACAAAATTCACGCTCCAAACTTTTGCCTTTTTACTTTTACCTTTTGCCTTAATTTTCTTTTTTCGGCGGCGCGGCGGGTGGAATATCGCCGTCGTCTGGAATGGTCAAAAGCGGCGTGCGCGCTTTTAAAGATGGTTTGCGCGAGCGAAGAATCGGCGGAAGGTGAGGCGAGCCGGTTTTAACGGTCGAAAAAGTTTCGACGCGCCGCAGAATCGAGCCGCCGCGCCCCGCCACCCACAGCGAAATCCCGCCGCGATAAACTACTGCCTGCAAAGAATTACTTGTAATGTTCGGCTGAATCTCCCAGTTTTGTCCGCCGTCTATCGTTCGCAAAACTGCGCCCTGCTCGCCGACAATAATCGCTTCGTTTCTGCTGTAAGCCGTCACCGCGTATAAATTTATTTTCAAACTCGATTCCTGGTCCTGCCACGTCGCGCCGCCGTCGTCGGTTCGCAAAATCGTGCCGTTCGCGCCGACGGCGTAACCGCTTTTTTCATCAAAGAGGCTTAGCGCGTAAAGGTTTTCTTTCAAATTCAATTTGACCGTTTTCCAACTCTCGCCGCCGTCCGTCGTGAGCAAAATCGTTCCCCTGTCGCCGATAACAACGCCGCGTTTCGCGTCAAAAAATTTTATGTCTTCGAGCCATTGGCGTGTTCCCGATTCGACAATTTCCCAGTATGCGCCGCCCGTATCGGAACGCATAATCGTGCCGTTCGCGCCGACGGCGAAGCCCGTTTTTTCGTTTGTAAAAAACACACCCGACAAATCTTCGTCCGTATTGGAAACGCCTTTGCCCCAGCTTGCGCCGCCGTTTATCGAACGCAGAATCGCGCCTTTGTCGCCAGCAATCCAGCCGCGTTTTTCGTCTATAAAATAAAGCGCGTTTAGATTTTCTTCCGTGCCGGAATAGACGGGAAGCCAGCTTTTTCCGGCATCATTCGTAATCCAGATTTTTCCGTTTGACCCGCACGCCCAGCCGTAATCTTCATTCAAAAAAGCCAAATCGTTGACGTTATCGCGCCCGCCGATTGAAAGCCGCTGCCAACTATAGCCGCCGTCGTCGGTGCGAATCGTCAAGCCGTTTTCGCCGACCGCCCAGCCTGTAAAAGCGTCGGCAAATTGAATGGAAACCAATTTCGGACGAGTGCGAACGTTAAAAGGAAGCCATGTCGCGCCGCCGTCGCCCGTTAGCCAGACCATCCCGCCCGCGTCGGTCATCCAGCCGTTTTTCTCATCCGTAAAATCAAGCGCGAGAAAATCCGTCCGGCTAAAAACATTAATTTTTTTCCACGTCGCGCCGCCGTCTTCCGTTTTGACGACGCAGCCACCGTAGCCTGCCGCAACTGCTTTTTCAGCCGTCAGAAAAACAACATCGTTCATCGTCGCGCCATCGCACAAAATATTTTTTTCCCAGCTTGCGCCCCCATCTTTGGTTACTAGCAAAATTCCGTTTTCGCCGACGACCAATCCGTCTGTCGAATTTAGAAAACTGGTTTTTAAAAGATGTTCGCTCGTGCCTGACGGTTGATTTTCCCAAGTCGCGCCGCCGTCCGTCGTGTGCAGAACGCGCCCGTAAGTTCCGACCGCCCAGCCGTAATCTTCGCCCGCGAAAGTTACGCTGTAAAGATGGTCTTTCGCTTCGATTGGGCTTCGCACCCATTTTTTTCCGCCGTCCGTCGTCAGCAAAATTGTGCCGCGCGCGCCGACTACAACCACGTTCTGTTTGTCTTTGATAAAAATGCCGGAAAGCGTTACATCAACCGGCGACTGCTGCTCTTGCCAATTAAAACCGCCGTCGTCGGTGCGAAGAATCGTGCCGTCCGTGCCGACGGCAAATCCGGTCTGTTTGTCTTTATCAAAACGAATCGAAAGAAGTTCATTTCCCTGCGGCAGAGGATTTTGCCAAACCCAGCCAAGCGAATCTTTCCTTTGCGCGAAAGCGGCGGTAACGAGCAGTAAGCAGTAAGCAGTAAAAGCAAAACATAAAAAGGTGGATATGAAAAATTTATTTCTCTCCGCTTCATATTTTGCATTTTGCATTTTGCGTTTTGCATTTTCTTAAATTTCTACGGCTCCAATTTCCGCCGCCGCTTCGTCAAACATCGCCGCGTCAATCCGTCCGAGTTCCGCCGTTTTTCTCGCTAAGCTGTCCACGACTTCCTGCACGTTGTGTCCGGCGTGACCTTTGATCCATTCCCATTTTATTTGATGCCGGCTCGCTTCTTTGTCTAATTTCGCCCACCAATCGAGATTAGTTTTTTTACGAAAATTTCCGGTCATTGTTTCGACGACGTAGCGCGAATCGCTCAAAATCCTGACTTTGCAAGGCTCGCGCAAAGTTTTCAGTCCAATCGTCGCCGCCGCAATTTCCGCCTGCTGATTCGTCGCGTTTCCCAAAAATTCTCCAAACGCCCGCCACAAACCTTTGTATCCCAAAATCGCCACCGCCGCCGCGCGCGGATTTCTCTTGCCGTTTCCGAGACTCGAACCGTCGCAGACGATTGTTACTTCTTTCATAAAGTTCGTCAAAATTTTTACGTTGCCGCTTCCGTTTTGTCGCCAATCGAAACCTCATAATCAACATAATCTACAAAAGTATCGTCGTGCGAGATAACAAACAATTGGTCAAAAATTGGCTTTCCGGCAACTTGTTTTTTTGTAATGCGGCTGATTTGCTCTGCCAAATTTTCGCGCCTTTCTGCATCCATATTCGTCGTCGGCTCGTCAAAAAACGCGATGCGAATGTCGGAAAGCTGCATCAAAAGCGCGAGCCGCACGCTCAAAGCCGCCGCCATTTGTTCGCCGCCGGAAAGGTTGATAAACGGGCGTTCGTGACCATTTTCTTCCAGCACGATGCCGTAATCTTCCGTCCATTTTAAAGTTCGCTCGGCGTTTCCACTGATTTCACGAAACATCTGATTGGCTTCGAGCGAAACATAATGCACGTAATTTCGTGCGACACGCGGCGCGGCTTCCTTCAAAGTTTCGCGGATAAAATCCGTCGTTTCGGCAACCTTTTCGAGTTTATCTTTCTCCGCAAACTCCAATTGCATCGCCGCGCGAATTTCCGTCAAACGTTTTAATTCATTTTCCAACTCGGATTTTCGCCTTTGAGTTTCTTCAAATCTGGCTTTGGTTTCTGCCAGACGCTTTTCCGCATCGAGCAGTAAAACCTTTTCCGATAGATGTCGCTGGCGGTCATAATCTTTGCTTGCCGTTTCAAATTCAGCCGCCGCTTTCTCAAATTCCGTTTTCAGATTTGCCAATTTGAGCGCGGCTTTTTCAAATTCCTTTTCGCGTTCGGGTAGAAATTTGGCGGTTGTTTCGTGCGATAAAAATTCGCGGTGCGCTGTTGCCGTGCGATTGCGCTCGGCGGAAACTAGCGCGTAATTCGCGTCCAAATCTTTATAAACTTCCAACTGGTCTGTAAAAATCCGGCGGTCGCTTTCCAGACGCTCCAAATTTTTTTCGACTTCGGATAATTTTTCGCGGATTCGCGGCGCGTGTTCGGCTTCCGCCTGTTTGATTTTCAAAAGCTCGCGCGGGCTTCCCAGAGTTTTTAATTTTGTTTCGGTTTCGTTAATTTCAGATTGCGTTTTCGCTAAATTATCCGCCAGAATTTTATAGCCCGTTTGCCTTTCGCGCAAGCGTTTTCCTTCGTCAACAACCGTTTTTTCGTGTTCGCGCAATTTCTCCAAAACGGCGGCGGCTTTTTCGGCTTCACGCGCGTTTTCGAGCAATTCGGCGTTTTGTTTTTTGTTCGTTTCAAGAACGGAAATTTGTCCGGCGATTTCGCCGAATTGATTTTTAACAAAACCTTCGAGCGTTTGTCCTTGCTTCAAATTCAAACATTTTTCCGACAAAATCGGACACAACCCGTTTCTAATTTCGCTCTGAAATTTTCTATCGCTTTCGAGCTTTGCTTTCAGTTCGGCGAGTTTGTTTGTCAGTCGCGTTTCCGTTTCGCCGAGCATTTTTACATTCGCCGCGCTTTCCGCCGCGCTTTCCGCTTTGGCAATATCCGTCTTATTTTTTTTGTATCTTTCGAGCTGTTCGCCGATTTCAGGATTGAGAATTTTCAACTCGCGTTCGGCGTTTTTTTCTTCCGCCAGACGGGTTTTCAAAATTCCGAGTTGTTTTTCCAGTTCCTCCTGTTCGGCAACTTTCGGTTCGAGCAGTTCGATTTCCTGATGCGCCTTTAAAGCATTTTCCAGATTTTCCTGAAACTTTCTCCGGTCGGCTTTGACGTTGATTTGCGCGGTTTCAACCGTTGTTTTTTTCGTGTTTAATTTGTCGCGCTCGATACGTTCGCGTTCCAGTTCGGTCAGACGCGCCAGAGCCGATAAATAAATTTGATAGTCGGCTTCGACCGTTTTGATTTTCGCGGCGGAAATTTGCGATTGATTTTTTTCCGCTTCCTTTTGTTTGAGAACAACTTCGGCAGTCGCTAAATCAGACTGCAATTTATCGCGCCTTGTTTTTAATTCGTTAATCTGTGTTTCGGTTTCGTCAAATCTTTTAACGATTTTCTTTTTTTCGGTGGTTTCCCGATTAAGATTCTCCAAACTCGCGGAAAGAGTTGCAATTTGTCCGCTGAAATTTTTGTAGTCCGCTTCAACCGCGTCGAGCCTCGACAATTCGCCTTCGGCACGACCGATTTTGATATTCATCATGTTGATTTTCGTTTCGATATAACGCGCCGTTTCGCGGAGTTTTTCCGCGCCCTGTCGATATTCTTCAACCTTTAAAAGTTTATCAAAAGCCTTTTTTCGTTCGGTCGCGGATTCGAGGAAAATCGCCGTAAAAGTGCCTTGCGGAACGCCGATGGCGCGGCGGAAAAGCGATTCCAAATCCGTTCCCGCTTCCACGCCGAGATGCTGGCGCAAAAAGCGCGTGACTTCTTCTTTTTTGTCGGCGATTTTCGCCTTTAGCTGCGGGTCATAAACATAGTAGCCGTTCGCCGTATCACGATAAACCAGATATTCGCGCTCGTCGAGCGAGCTTTCAAACACGACGCGGGCAACGCCTTTTCCCTTCGCGCCGCGCTTGGCAAAATCATCTTTTTTGTAATCGAGTAAATCAAACAGCGTCCACGCGACGGCTTCGATAATCGTCGTTTTGCCCGCGCCATTCGCGCCCGTTATCGCCGTCGTTCCGCGCTCGAAACTAAAAATTTCATGAGCGTGAGATTTGATGTTTTCAAGTTCAACTTTGGTGATGTGCATGTTAAAAATGTAAAGCGTAAAGCGCAAAATGCAAAATGCTCCGAAGCGTATTTTGCAATTTAAACTTTGAATTTTGCATTAGCCGTCAGCGGCGCGGCGCAATCTGTCCATCAACGCCGCGCCGATTCCTTTTTCTTCGACCGTTTCGCAGTAAATTTCTTCGATGTTTCGATTATCGCACGTCCGAAAAAACGCAAAAACTTCGTGCGCGTATTCTTCGACCGACGCGCAAATTTTTATCAAATTAAATTCTTCTTGCGGTTCGTTCAATCCGATAAACGCTGACTTTGAACCTTGAACTTTGAACTTTGAACTTTGAACTAAAAAGACTTTTGCGCTCGGCGCGTAATGTCTATGCTTTAAGCCCGGACTTTTGACCGCTTCGTTTTCTTTGATGCGATAAATTCTGGCTTCAGGAATTATTTTTTGCAGTTGTTCGAGCGTAATCGCGCCGCTTCTTAAAATCAGAGGCGTTTCGGATGTGCAATCCACAACTGTAGATTCCAAACCGATTTCCGCCGTTTCGCCTTGCAGAATGCAGTCGATTTTACCGTTTAAATCTTCAAAAACGGCTTGCCAATTTGTCGGGCTTGGGCGACCCGAAAGATTTGCCGACGGCGCGACGAGGGGCGTTTCGCATTTTTGTAAAAATTTTCGCGCTAATTCGCTTTTCGGCATTCGCACGCCGATTGTTTCTAATCCAGCCGTCGCAGCGAGCGGAACTTTTTCCGATTTCGGCAAAACCAGAGTCAGCGGCGCGGGGAAAAACGCTTTGATAAATTCTCGCGCGCTCGGCATAATTTCTTTGACTAATAATTTTATCTGTTCGACGCTTCCGACGTGCGCGATTAATGGATTATCGTCCGGTCTCTGCTTTGCCGCAAAAATTTTCGCAATCGCTTTTTCGTCAAACACATTCGCGCCGAGACCATAGACGGTTTCAGTCGGAAAGGCGACAATTCCGCCGCGCTTGATAAATTCGGCGGCTTCAGCCGGTGAAGTCGTTAAGACGGTTTTCATAAATAGCGAAGTGATAAATTAACACAAAAAAAGACAATAGTTAATTCGAGTTTTGCATCTAATTTACGTTAAAATTTAATTTAATGACTTTAGACGAGAAACTGAAAAATCTGCCGCTCGCGCCCGGCGTTTATCTGCACAAAAACGCTGACGGGAAAATTATCTATGTCGGCAAGGCGAAAAATTTGCGAAGCCGTGTGCGGTCGTATTTTCAAAGTTCGCACAGCCACGACGCGAAAACGCGCGAACTCGTCCGGCGCATCGCCGATCTGGAATTTATCGTCGTCGATAATGAAGTCGAAGCTCTGGTTTTGGAATCGAATCTCATCAAACTTCACAAGCCGCATTACAACATAAAACTCAAAGACGACAAGCAGTATCCACATCTCAAAATTACAAAAGAAGAGTTTCCGAAAGTCGTCATCACGCGCAAAATTATTAAGGACGGCGCAAATTATTACGGACCTTTTCTGCCCGCAAGTCTGGCGCGGAAAACTCTGGATTTGATTAATCGCGCCTTTCAGCTTCGCACCTGCGACATCGAGATTGACGGGAAATTGCCGCGCCCGTGTCTGGAATATCATTTGAAACGCTGTCTCGCGCCGTGCGTCAAGGAATTGTGCAAACCCGACGAATACAAACAGGCGGCAAATGATGTCAAACTTCTGCTCGACGGCAAAAATAAGGAACTCGCCAATCAATTGGAACAGCGAATGTGGGAATTCGCGCAGCGCGAAAATTACGAACTCGCCGCCAAATACCGCGACCTTCATAAAACCGTTTTGGCTTTAGCGGAACAGCAAAAAATGGCGACTACGCCCGACCGCGATGTTGATATTATCGGTTTTTACCGCGAAAAACAAAGGCTCGCGCTCCAGCTTTTCACGATGCGCGAAGGCAAAATCGTCGGGCGGCGCGAATTTTTCTGGGAAGATTTGGATGACGGGAATTTCGACGCTTCGGAATTTCTGGGCACAGTTTTGGCGCAGTATTATTCGACCGATTACGTGCCGCTTGAAATTCACGTCTCCCAAGATTTTGCCGACCGCGAAGTTTTGGAAAAGGTTTTGACGAAAAGGCGCGGGCGGCGCGTGAAAATTCTCGACCCGAAACGCGGGCAGAAAGCCGAGATGATAACCTTAGTCGAAAATAACGCGAAGATTGCGTTTGAACAAAGATTCAGAGTTCTCAAACCCGATTCGCAAAAAGTTTTGGAAGATCTGCAGGAACTGCTCGAACTGCCGCATTTCCCCGAACGCATCGAATCTTTCGACATCTCGAACATCTCCGGCGCGGAAAATGTCGCGGGTATCGTCGTTTTTGAAAACGGCAAACCGAACCGCGCCGAATATCGCCGTTTGATAATCAAATCGGTCGAAGGCGCGAACGATTTCGCTTCGATGAACGAAGCCGTTTTTCGTCGTTATAAAAGATTATTGAACGAAGAAAAAACTCTGCCGCAACTGATTTTTATTGACGGCGGCAAAGGTCAGATTTCCGCCGCTGCCGCCGCGACGCAAAGTTTGGATTTGGAAATGATTCCGATTGTCGGACTCGTTAAACCGCCGAAACATCACAATCAGATTTCACACCTTTTGCGGTTCGGCTACGAAGATAAACCCGTGCAATTTGAAGCCGGTTTGCCGGTTTTCAGATTAGTCCAGCAAATCCGCGACGAGACGCACAAAACTGCCATTCAATATCATCGCAAACGACGCGAGATGCGCGATTTTACTTCGGAATTAACCGCTATCGAAGGAGTCGGCGAAAAACGCAAAATAAAACTTCTTAAGAATTTGGGTTCAATCGAAAAAATCGCCAAAGCGAGCGTCGAAGAACTTATCCCGTTTGTCGGCGTGAAAACCGCAAAACTTATCGCCGAGCATTTTGAGCGGCAAAGAAAATTATCAGGCAAACAAAAAATTAATGGAGAGCGCGCGTAAAAAAACGGGTTGGGGCAAATTGCCGTTTGCCGAAGTCATCCGAAGAATCATCAAATTTTTCGGCGGCTGGCTGATTTTCGGATTGCTGGCGGCAATCTGCGCGGCGGCTTTTTTCGGCTGGCTGGCGGACGAAGTTTTTGAAGGCGACACAAAAAATTTCGATGACAATGTGCGAAATTATATTCACGGATTCGCGTCGCCTGCCTTGACCGAAGCGATGAAATTTTTTTCCTTTCTCGGCTCGCCATTGTGCCTCGTCGCGCTCGGAATTTCCATCGCCATCGTATTTTTAATTTTAAAATGGAAACGCGCGATTGTTTTATTTTTAATCACGATGGCGGGCGAACTCGTTCTGGATTTAACGCTCAAAATTTTTTTCCGGCGCGCGCGTCCCGCAGCGTTTTTCGATTATCCGCTGCCGACATCTTTCAGTTTTCCGAGCGGTCACGCGCTCGGCTCGTTTTGTTTTTTCGGAATTTTAGCGTGGCTCGTCGCAGCGCGTCTGGAAAATAAATTGCTGAAGATCGCAGTCTGGGCAATCGCGCTTTTCCTGATTTTCGCCATCGGGCTTTCGCGGATTTATCTCGGCGTGCATTTTCCGAGCGATGTGGTTGCAGGCTACACGACAGGTTTATTTTGGGTTGCCGCCGTCGCTTCCGGCGATTTCTGGCTAAAACGGCGAGCCGAAAAAATTTCCGCAAGCGGCGGCAAAATTTGACGGCTGCCGGTTTTTGATTTTACAGATTTAGGCGACAAAATTATGCCGTCGAAGTTTCGGCAAATTTATTTACATCGCCGTGTTTTCGGTTTTAGAAAAGTTTATTTTTTCGCTCGAAGAAATTTTCGCGCCAGTTTTTTGAATCGAATGAACGCGCCATTTTTCCAGCGTTTCGGGAAAATCGGTGCGGAAATGCGCGCCGCGCGATTCGTCGCGCCACAAAGCGGCGGTTGCAATCAATTTCGCTAACGCCACGAAATTGCGTGACGAAACGTTCAGATTCGATTTTTCGATTTGCCCGAATTCATTCAGAGCCTTTCGCAGAGATTCGGCATCGCGCAAAATCCCGACGCGTTCCCACATCACGCGCTTGACGCGCTTTTTGACAGCCGTCGAGATGCCGGATTCAGAATTTAGGATTGTGGATTTAAGATTTCCGCTTTCCGCTTTTGAATTTTGAATTTTGAATTTTGAATTGTCGGCGACCGCCGCCGCACCTGCCCGTGCGCCGAAAACCAGACCTTCGAGCAGCGAATTTGACGCGAGACGATTCGCGCCGTGAACGCCCGTGCAGGCGACTTCGCCCGCCGCGTAAAGTCCGGTAATCGTTGTGCGCCCGTGCAAATCCGTGCGAACGCCGCCCATACAATAATGCGAAGCCGGAAATACAGGCAGCAAATCCGTTGCGATATTAAGCCCGTAAAATTTGCACGTTTCGTAAATTTTCGGAAAACGTTCGCGCAAAAATTCTTCGCTCAAAGCCGTCATATCAAGAAAAACATGGCGCGTTCCCGTTCGCCGCATTTCGGCGATAATCGAACGCGCCACAATGTCGCGCGGCGCGAGTTCCAGCCGTTCGTCGTAATTTCCCATAAAACGCATCCCGTATTTATTCCGCAAAATTCCGCCTTCGCCGCGCATCGCTTCCGACAATAAAAATCTGGGCGCGTTTTCCAGACTTAAAGCCGTCGGATGAAACTGGACGAATTCCATATCAGCTATTTCCGCGCCCGCAAAATAAGCCATCGCCATTCCGTCGCCGGTCGCAACGAGCGGGTTCGTCGTGTGCAGATAAAGCTGCCCCGCGCCGCCCGTGCAGAGAACGACGGCGCGTGCGAAAATCTCGCGCGGGACTTTTAAAATCGGATCTAAAAATCTTACACCGACGCATCTTTCGTCCTGCACAATCAAACTTTCCGTGTTAGCAAACGGCATCAAAACGATTTTCTTTTCCTGACGCGCTCGCGCAATCAGAGCGCGCACAATTTCCTTCCCCGTCGAATCGCCGTGCGCGTGCAGAATTCTTCTTCTCGAATGCGCCGCCTCCTGCGTGAAAGATAATTTTCCGCCTTCGCGGTCAAATTCCGTTCCCCATTCAATCAATTGCTTGATGTATTTCGTGCCTTCGGTGACGAGCGTTTCGACCGCCGCGACATCGCACAATCCCGCGCCCGCAATCAGCGTATCTTCTTCGTGAAGCTCGGCGTTGTCGTCGTCCGACAGCACGACCGCCACACCGCCCTGCGCGTATTCCGAGTTCGATTCCTGCGCCTTGTCTTTCGTCAAAACCGTCACGCGCGCGCCGCTGTTTGCCAGTTCAATCGAAGCGCGAAGTCCCGCCACGCCGCTGCCTATCACGATAAAATCCGTTTCTAATGCCATAAGTTCTGATTTTGAACTCAAGCGGCATAAAATTCAAATTGCGATTTACATACGAAATCTTTCGTATTAAATTCTTCGTAGATGAATTGGCAAATAAAATGAAAACTCGAAAACACTTAAAAAAACCGACCAAAGCCGAACTCGAAATTCTCACACATTTGTGGGAAAAAAATTCGGCAACTGTGCGCGAAGTTCACGATAGTATTAACAAACGCAAGCCGACGGCTTACACAACTATTTTGAAAATGCTGCAAATTATGACCGAAAAAGGCTTGGTCGAGCGCGACAATTCAAGTCGGGCGCACGTTTATCGCGCCAAACAACCGCAGGAACAAACGCAGAAAAATCTCGTTGCCGATTTGCTCGAAAAAGCTTTTCGCGGCTCGGCTCTGAAACTCGTCCAACACGTTCTCGAAACAAAACCGGCGAGCACGGAAGAACTTTAAAGAAATTCGGAAACTGATAAAAAAAGCAGAGAAAAAAATCAAATGAATCTAGAAATTTACGCAACCTCGAAAACGGTCGAAGCTCTCGGCTGGACGCCGCTGCATTCAATCTGGCAAGTTGATTTAACGGCGTTCGTTTTATTTTTGCTGCTACGAATTTTGTGAAATTTTTTGTTCGGGAATCTACAAAAATTTTTACGGCGAATCCGGTATTTCTTGGTTTGAACACTGGCAGATGGCGCGCGGCAAAAAATTATTGGACGAGCCGAAAGTCGATGCGAATGTGCAGAAGATTTGGAGCGAAACAAAACCGAAATAAATTTTTTGCGATAAAAAAAGCCTGTTCGATTTTCTCGAACAGGCTTTTTATTTTTGTCATTGCGCGTCGGCTTTTGCAGTCAGAAGAAAAAATAGCGGCGGCAGAATAAAAATTTTCATAGTAGTTTGTAATATATTAATTGAGGGAAGTAAATTATAGTGGCGAATGAAGTTTTTTTAAGCCGGATCGAAACATTTTTAATTTTATGCAGACAGGTTTTACCAGTGTTCCGTTTAGGATGGACGATAATTTTTCGCAGATTGCGGGTGTCGGAAAATTTTCGGGCGCGGGAATAGTTCTCGAATACGAAGGCAAAATCTTCGGTATTATTAAAAGCGGCGTTAAGGAATCGCGCATCGCTTCGGACGAAATTCTCGACGTAAAATTTCGCAAAGGCGTTTTAAGACGCGGCGCGAAAATCGAGATTCGTCTGAAAAGTTTTACCAAATTAAGCGAAGTTCCGAACCGCGACGGCAAAATTACCCTGAAAATTAACCGCGACGATTTTGAACGCGCCAAAGAAGCCGTCACGAAATTACAAAAAGATTTGAGCGAGCATCTTGAAAATCTTCCGCCGACGCACACGCCCGTGACCCGTCTATTTATCGAAGAAGACGAGGCAGGCAAAACGGATTGAAAAATTTTACAAAGGCGCATTAAACTATCGAAAAATGCGTCGGTTTTAAGAAGCGAATTAAAGGAAAATATAAATGATTATCGAAAACGAATTTATTGATAAAAATCTGATTACACAGAATAATTCGGTGGACAAACCGCCCGCGAGATGCGCCGAATGCGACCGCGTGATGGAGCATTACATCACATTTACGAGTCCAACCAACGAAGACCGCAATATTTGCTGGCAATGCACTGATCGCTGTGAAAAAGGTTTTAACGCGAAACGCGGATTCCGGCGCGAAGCCAGATACGGCGACATTCCGAGATAGGAATCAGCCGCAAAAAGTTACAAAGAACACAAAAATAAAACCGAAAAACTTTTGTAAAATTTTGTGATTTTTTGTGGCAAAGAATTTATGGCTGTTAGAAAAATTACAGAGTATCCTGAAAAAGTTTTGGCGGAAATCGGAAAACCCGTTACGGAATTTGACGAAGAACTCGAAAAATTGTGCGTGGAGATGTTCGAGACGATGTATGCGGCGGAAGGAGTCGGCTTGGCTGCGCCGCAAATCGGTTTGAATCTACGCCTGTTCGTGATGGATTGCGACGGGCTGAAACTTGTCGCCGCCAATCCCGAAATCGTTCATCGAGAAGGAGTGCAAAGCGGTCAGGAAGGCTGCCTGTCAATCGGCAAAGTTCCGGCGGTCGTCGAGCGCGCCGAACGAGCAACTTTACGAGCGCAAAACGAAAAAGGCAAATGGTTTGAACGAACGGCGGAAGGCTATGCCGCCCGCTGTTTTCAACACGAAACTGACCACTGCGACGGCAAATTATTTATTGACCATCTGCCGAAAATGCGCCGCGAGATGGTTGTCAAAAGATTTACGAAAGAGAAAAAATGGAAGTAAAATAATGATTCAATTCTCAAACGGAGTAATTACTATGAATAAAATTTTATCAATCGCGGGTTTTATCGCGTTTCTGTTTTTCGGCGCGGTTTATTCGCAAACTTCCGCCGCGAACAAAAATTTGACCGAGCAGGCTGACGCGCTTTTTCAGCAAGGGAAATTGGACGATGCGATTGAAACGGCTGAAAAAGTCGTCGAATTGGAGAAAAATTCAACGTCCGCCGACACCGCTTCATATGCCAACGCTCTGGTTAATCTGGCGCGGATGAAACGCGATTATTTTTTGCTTTTGAGAAAAAAATTTCAAGACAGACAAATCGCGCCGCGCGACGCGCAAGCCGCCGTCGAGAAAATGCAGAAAATGGCGAAAGACGCGGACGGAGAATTTCGCCAAGCTCTCGAATTAAACGAACAAAACGGGCGCGGCGAAACGGCGCAGACGGCTGACATTAAAAGCGATTTGGCGTGGCTGGTTTATAATCATATCGGCTCGCGCCAGAGCGTTGACGATTCCGAAAAATTGTTTCTTGAATCAATCGCGCTTAACGAAAAAGTCAGAGGACGAGACGCGGACGAGACGCTTTTTGTCGTGCTGAAAACCGGCGATTTTTATTATGAAATGAGCAATTATGAAAAAGCCCTGCCGTTTTATGAAAGATATATCCAAACCAATGAAACAAAGCACGGCAAAGATTCGGCGAATTTGATAAACGCGCTGCGCCCAACGGCGAAAATCTTATACGCGACTTTTCAAGAGCAGGCGGCGGCTGAGGTTGTGAAAAGAATCGAAACGCTGACCGGAAAAACGGAAGAAACGCCGAAAGCCGATTTGAATTTTCATCTGCGCTCGAAAGAATCGGTTGCGGCAAATACAAAAGTGATAATGGATTTTCGGGAAGACTCTAAATTATTCAGAGCGAAACTCAAGGCGGAAGACAGAACTTTGAACGGAAATAATATTTCGATGATGCCGAAAATGGCAGTCGTTCCCGTCAGCGTCACGGTTGACGAAAACGGTAAAATTACCGAAGCCGTCGCCGCGCCGCGCGAAACGGATAAAGATTTGAAGGAAAAAGCCGAACAGGAAGTTTCAAAATGGATTGTCAGACCTTTTTCCTACAACGGCGCGAACAGAAAATTGCGCGGAGTTTTGTATTACGGGGAAGTTCGTTAAATCCTTAATCTTTTTGCAGTCGCTAAATCGTTCACGCCTAAATCGTTTAAATGATGCAGTAGATTGACGAAAATTTTCGCCGTCGCGTGCGCGTCGTCCGCCGCGCGATGACGGTTTTCGATATAAATCGAATAATGTTCGGCGACCGTGTGCAGGCGGTGATTTTCAATATCGGGAAGGAGTTTGCGCGATAACTGCACGGTGCAGAGATGTGAATTGGCGACGCGGTAATCACGATGAATCCGGCTGATTTCGTGATTCAAAAACCGCATATCGAAAGGCGCGTTGTGAGCGACCAGCACGGCATCGCCGATAAAGTTTAAAAAATCCGAAGCGATTTCCGCAAATCGGGGCGCGTCCCTGACCATCGAATTGCTAATGCCTGTTAATTGCGTGATAAACGACGGAATTGAAGTTTCGGGATTGACCAGCGTTTGAAATTCAGCCACAATTTCCCCGCGTTCGATGCGATATGCGCCGATTTCCGTGACGCGGCACGGCGGACATTTCGCGCCCGTCGTTTCCAAATCGAAAACGACAAAATCCGTTTCAAATAATTTTTGCGAATCGTGTTGAAGCGCGACGAGTTCGACAATTTCGTCGTTAAGCCGCAGTCGCGGATCGTTTTCAACAAGGTCGGAAACCAGCATTCTGGCAAGTTCCGCTTCGGGATTGCTAATCCGCATCACCGAATCTACAATTTCCAGAACGGACGCGCGTCCGCCGAAAGACTGAAGCAATCGAATCGTTTCGTTGATTAACATTGAATCGGAAATTAAGTTGGAATACACGCGCATCTGATTTTATTGTAGCGGTGAAAATTTTTGAGTCAATGCGGATTCGCTTTTTATTAACTCGGCGAATTATATTTTCCGCAAATTTTGTGGGAAAATTTTTAAAGATGGATGGAGAAAATATCAAAGTAGTCGAGAGATATTTGGACGCGCTGCGGAAGAAGGATTTGCGCCGCGCGCCGATTGCCGGAGAAATAATTTTTGCCAACGCGATAACCGGAAAGGGCGCGGGCGCGGAAAATTTTCGCGCGTTTCTAAGCGGATTTCTGCCCGCAATGAAAGACTTAAAAATAATTTGTCATATTTGCCAAGGCGAATATGTCGCCACGCGCTGGGAAGCGTTGACGGAATTCGGACTTATCGAAATCGGCGAATTTTTCCGCGTCGAAAACGGCGAAATCACCGAATCATTCAGTTATTTTGATCCCAGACCGATATTGAGTTAATCGCGTTTGGAGCGTTTATCGCGTTTAGGGCGTGGGCGGAGAATAGTCTATTAAATGCCAATAAAAACGCAACAAACGCAACGAACGCTATGAGTGCTATGAACATTTTAGAGCATTTCAAGCAGACAAACGCGCTGCTCGAAGGACATTTCGTTTTGTCGAGCGGGCGGCATAGTTCGCAGTATCTGCAATGCGCTCTAGCTTTGCAGAATCCTTCGGACGCGGCAAAATTCGGGCGCGCGATTGCCGAGAAATTTGTTAGAACCATTTGCGACAACGGACGGATTTCCGCTGAAATTGAAACGGTCGCTTCGCCCGCCATCGGCGGTTTGATAGTCGGTTACGCCGTCGCGCGGGCGTTGAATGTCCGCTTTATCTGGACGGAGCGCGAGAACGGCGTGATGACTTTGCGGCGCGGTTTTACGGTGAAAGAAGGCGAACGAATTTTAGTTGTCGAAGACGTGATTACAACCGGCGGTTCGACGCGCGAATGTATCGCGGCATTAGAAAAAAGCGGCGCAAAAATTGTCGGAGCGGCTTCGATAATTGACCGTTCAAACGGTACGGCGGATGTCGGCGTTCCGCGAATTGAATTAGTCAGATTAGATGTTCAAAGTTATAAATCCGAAAACTGTCCGATGTGTGCAAGAGGCGAAACTCCAATCAAACCTGGCAGCCGAACTTCACCTAAATGAATTTCAAGTTATTGATTCAATATGACGGCACGGATTTTCACGGCTGGCAGGTGCAGGGAAAACAGCGCACCGTGCAGGGTGAGCTTGAAAAAATTATCGGAAAACTCGAAAACGCGGAAGTAAAAGTCATCGGTTCGGGTCGCACGGACACGGGCGTTCACGCCGAAGCGCAGGTTGCCAATATTCATCTGAACAGGGAATGGACACCGGAAAAACTTCGCCTGGCAATAAACGGGAATATCCGACAGGATGTCAGAATTTTACAGGTCGAAGAAGTGCCGGACGATTTTCACGCGAGATTTTCCGCGCGCGGGAAATCGTATATTTATCGCGTTGTTAACGCGCCCGTAATTTCGCCGTTTTGGGCGCGTTACGCGCACCACGAAATGCGCCCGCTCGACGCGGCGCGGATGAATGAGGCGGCACGCCTATTTTTAGGAGAACACGACTGGACAGCTTTTTCGTCGGCAAAATCCGATGCCCGCACACGCATTCGCACGATTCAAAAATTTACGGTCGAATCACACTGGGAAACCCGCGCCGCCGCTTTCGCAATCGAATTTCGCATCACGGGCAGCGGATTCCTGCGTTATATGGTTCGTTCGATTGTCGGAACGCTGCTCGAAGTTGGGCGCGGCGAAAAAGATTTTGATACAATTCAGACGGCAATCGAGACAGGCGACAGAAATTTGGCGGGAAAAACCGCTTCGGCTCGCGGTCTGACGCTGCTGAAAATTCATTACGAGTAATTAAAATGTCTTCGACGGATTTTCAAAAAATAATTTCTTCGCCCGTTTTGGCTTATGACGAAGGTCTAAAGTTTTTTATGGGAAAAGGAATGCTCAACGAAACTTTGCGGCGTGTGGCGAAAGATTTGGAACGTCACGGAATTGATTACAGCGTTATCGGCGCAATCGCTTTAAATCAATACGGTTATCGTCGTTTTACCGAAGATATTTATTTGCTTTTGACGACAGAAGGTTTGGAAAAATTTAGAAGTGAATTGGTTGGACGCGGCTATCGTCCGGCATTTGAAGGCGCGGCAAGAAAATTCAGAACAACCGAAGAAAACGTGACGGTTGAAATAATCACGAGCGGCGAATTTTCCGGCGACGGCAAATCAAAGCCCGTAGTATTTCCGAATCCGAACGAAAATCAAACGGAAATTGACGGGATAAAAACTTTGAGTTTGGAAAAATTAGTCGAATTAAAACTCGCTTCGGGAATGACCGCGCCGCATCGTTTGAAGGATTTAGCGGATGTTCAGGAGTTGATTAAACTGAAAAATTTAACGGTGGATTTCGCCGGAAAATTAGATCCGTTTGTGCGCGAAAAATTTTTAGAACTGCAAAAAGCCGTCGAAAAATTCAAGGAATAAAATGCTGATTTATCACATCGTTCTGCCCGAAGTTTGGGAATCATTTAAGGACGAAAATTTTTACGAAGCCGCGAGTTTAAAGGCGGAAGGCTTTATCCATTGCAGTTACTCGTATCAACTGGAAACCGTGCTGGAACGCTATTATAAAACAGCGGAAAAAGTTTTAATTTTAAGTGTCAATCCGAATTTATTAGCGGCGGAATTAATTTCCGAACCTTCGACGGGCGGCGAAATTTACCCGCACATCTACGGCAAAATAAATCGCGCGGCGATTGCCGATGTGACGGAAAAATATTTGCGTTGAAAACATTTAATGCTGGAAGATTTCGCAAAAATCGTTAAACCCGAATCCGAAGAATCCGAACTGCTGGCGCGGATTGATTGGCAGCGTCTGCCCGCGCACGTCGCCGTGATTATGGACGGCAACGGACGTTGGGCGCGGGCGCGGGGGAAACCGCGTGTTTTCGGGCATCGCGCCGGTGTCGAATCGGTGCGCGCAATAGTTGACACGAGCGCGCGGCTCGGTTTAAAAGCCGTCACGCTCTATGCTTTTTCGACTGAAAATTGGAAGCGTCCGGCGGATGAAGTCGGCGCGTTGATGCTGATGCTCAAACGCTTTTTGCGAAGCGAATTAAAAACGCTTGATAAAAACAACATCCGTTTTCAGGCAATCGGAAAAATTGATGAATTGAATGAAGACGTGCGAAAAGAACTGGCGGACGCGACGGCGAAAACGAGAGAAAATACAGGCACAATTTTGAGTATCGCTTTAAATTACGGCGGTCGCGCGGAAATTGCCGAAGCCTGCAAAAAAGCCGTCGAAAATTTATTGCAAAACGGAAAATCAATTGACGATTTAAGCGAAAGGGACATCGGCGAAAATCTCTACACGCGCGGTTTGCCGGAAGTTGACCTGCTCATTCGCACGAGCGGCGAATTGCGAATTTCAAATTTTCTGTTGTGGCAGCTTGCGTATAGCGAAATTTATGTGACAGGGACGCTTTTTCCCGATTTCCGTTTGAAAAATTTTCTCGAAGCGGTTGTTGATTATCAAAAACGCGAGCGGCGTTTTGGAGGAATTGAAATTAAGTAGGAGATAGAAGACAGAAATTTACTTGTTTCATTTATAGATGTTTTCTGTCTTCTACCCTCTGTCTTCCTGATTATGAAAAATCGAATTTTAACCGCGCTCGCCGCGCTTCCGATTTTAATCGCGTCGGTCATTTTGCCCGCGTTTTTTCCGCAGGCGGCTTGGACGAACTGGCTTTTTCTGCTGGTTGCGGGATTGGCTTTGGCGGCGGGACTTTTTGAATTTTACAGCTTAACGAAAAAGCTCGAACTGAAAGCCGATGCTGCGATTGCGTATTTGGGCGCGACGGCTTTTTTTATCGCTTTTCTGTTTGACGCGCCGACTAAATTTCCCGATTTGCTGATTCTAACAGTTGCGCTTTTTATTATCGCCGTCCTCGTCACGCAGACATTTCGTTTTCAAGTTGATTTTTCAAAAATGCTGGCGGGAATCGGTGCGACTTTGCTCGGCGTTTTTTATGTCGCGTTTTTGGGCGGATTTCTGGTTTCGATTCGCACGGGTTTTGATTCAATCCTTTCGACGCATTTGCTCTCGTTCTTTTTTCTGGTGATTATGGGCGCGGACACGGGCGCGTATTTTACAGGGAAATATTTCGGCAAACACAAACTCGCGCCGAAGATTTCGCCCGGCAAAACCGTTGAAGGTTTAATCGGCGGAATCGCGGCAAGTCTCGCTTTTGCCGCGCTCGCGCACTTGTGGTTTTTTCGTGAACTCGATTTAAAATTCGCGCTTTCTCTCGCCATTGTGATGACTGCCGCAAGCGTTCTCGGTGATTTGGCGGAAAGCGCGATGAAACGCGGCGCGGGCGCGAAAGACGCGGCAAATCTTTTGCCCGGACACGGCGGAATTTTGGACAGATTGGACAGTTTGCTTTTCAACGCGCCCATCCTGTATTATTTTGCACGATTTTATTTTTAAGTTTTTATGAACGCGGTTCGATTTAATACCGACGATAATTGATTGGCGAGAGCGCAAAATTTTAGCGTTCCGTCTTTCGCTTGTCGCCAAAGCGAAAGGCGTTTTTTTATTTTTATAAAGATTTAGCCCACGAAATACACAAAAGAAAATCAGAAAAAACTTTTCGTTTGTTTCGTGTATTTCGTGGGCAATAAAAAATTATGTTGGACGTTTTAGGAAATTTGGAAAGAACACACACTTGCGGCGAACTTCGCGCGGAGAATGTCGGCGAACAAGTTGTTTTGATGGGCTGGGCGGCGAAAAAGCGCGATTTCGGCATTTTTACTTTTATAGACTTGCGCGATAGATATGGTTTAACGCAGGTGGTCGTTAGTGAAGAAACCGCGAAGGACGCGCACGCGAAAGCGAAAAATGCGCGCGGCGAATTTGTTCTGGCGGTCAAGGGCGAGGTCGTTGCGCGGGCTGAAGGCACGCGCAATGCGAAACTTCCAACCGGCGACATCGAGGTTAAGGCAAGCGAAATTTTGATTTTGAACGATGCGAAAACTTTGCCGTTTGAACTTGAAAAAACGGGTTCGCAAAATCTTGCGGCGGAAGATTTGCGCTTGAAATATCGTTATCTGGATTTGCGCCGCCCGCGCCTTCAGCAGAATTTGATGATGCGGGCGCGGGCTTTGGGAAAAATTCGCGCCTTTATGGAATCGAAAGGTTTTTTAGAAATCGAAACGCCGATTCTGCTGAAATCCACGCCCGAAGGCGCGAGGGATTTTATCGTGCCGTCGCGCATTCACGCCGGAAAATTTTTCGCGCTGCCGCAGTCGCCGCAGATTTTGAAACAGCTTTCGATGATTGCCGGACTCGATAAATACTATCAAATCGCCCGCTGTTTCCGCGACGAAGATTTGCGGGCGGACAGGCAGCCGGAATTTACGCAGCTCGATATTGAAATGAGTTTTGCGAATCAGGAAATGGTTTATCGAACTCTGGAAGGCGTTTTGCAGGAAGTTTTTTCTTTAGTCGAAACCGATTTTCCCGCAAAATTTCCGCGAATGACTTATGCCGACGCGATGCGTCGTTTCGGTTCGGACAAACCCGATTTGCGTTTTGAAATGGAATTAAAGGATTTGTCGGATGAAATGCAAGACACGGATTTTGCGCCGTTTGCGGAAACTTTGAAAAATAACGACGCGATAAAATGTATTGCCGTCAAAGGGAAAAGCGATTATTCGCGTAAGGTTTTGGACGAGTTGCAGGAGTTTGTTAAACGCTATGGCGCGAACGCTCTGGCTTGGATAAAACTCGGCGACGAAACGACTTCTTCGCTTTTGAAAGTTTTAGGCGCGGAAAAAATCGAGCAGCTTGCGAAAGCTGCCGAAGCCGAAAAGGGCGATATTGTGTTAATCGTCGCGGGCAAAAAATCAGTCGTCGCGCAAAGTCTCGGCGCGTTGCGAGTTGAAATTGCAAGGCGCGAAAATTTGATTCCGCGAGGCGTTTATAAACCGCTTTGGGTGACGGAATTTCCGATGTTTGAATTGAACGAAGAAACGGGAAATTACGACGCGATGCATCATCCGTTCACGTCCTTGATGGACGAAGACGTGCCGAAATTCAAGCAAGCTATCGAGAACGGCGAAAAGGATTTGCTCGGCGAAATTCGCGCCCGCGCCTATGATGTCGTCATC
The DNA here is from genome assembly GCA_050996405.1 of Pyrinomonadaceae bacterium. Taxonomy (GTDB): domain Bacteria; phylum Acidobacteriota; class Blastocatellia; order Pyrinomonadales; family Pyrinomonadaceae; genus JBPCRW01. The sequence continues at coordinate 23,979 of JBPCRW010000151.1, forward strand.
AACGGCTACGAAATCGGCAGCGGCTCGATTCGTATTCATCAACGCGAAATTCAAAATCTGATTTTCAAAGCTCTCGGACTCACGCCGGAAAAAGCGCGGGAACGTTTCGGATTTTTTCTCGAAGCCCTCGAATACGGAACGCCGCCGCACGGCGGTTTCGCGGCGGGAATAGAACGTATCGTGATGCTCCTTCAGGAAACGGAAAACATCCGCGATGTCGTCGCCTTTCCGAAAACCGCATCGGCGCAAGATTTAATGATGGAATCGCCGGGCGCGGTGGACGCGGCGCAGTTGAATGAACTGGGAATAAAAATTGTTGAATAAATTTTTGACAAAAGTTATTCTTGCCTTATGAAGATTTCCGAAAGATTATTTATGCTAATCTTTTCTCCGCTAGCTTTGGCGATTAGTTGCTTTTGGCAGGCTTCAGTTGTAATGAAAGGTCATACGGATTGTAGAAATATTTGCATGATTCCGTGGGACTGTGCAGAGGATTGGAGGCTGGCGCGGTATGATTTTCTTTTTTATTGCGGAGTGATTCTGTTATCTCTTTCGTTTGTCCTTCCGCTTCTGGTTTTGCACAGAGAGGAGTCAAAGCGACAAATTAAAATTTTAGATTTAGATTGAGATTTACGATTGTTTAATTTTTAAACCGAATGCAATGAGCGATAAATATTGCAACAGACGAACAAATAGCATCGTTTTTGTATTTGCCGCGCCCAACTCGTCTATAAATCGTTTCATTTTTGATTGAAATTTTGCGAACTAAAGTTTATAAATCATCGTAAAATCTCAAAACAATGCCAAAGAAAAAATTCGATACGAATCCGCTTGACCCGACGTTTCCCGAAAGAATGAAGGAAGCCGAGACTAATCGTTTGTCGAAAAATGATTTTAAGACTGCCGAATTTCCGCCGCCGTCTGTGACGGAAGATGAAACGCGGCGTTTTGATGAAGCGAATTTTAACGCTTACGGTTCGCCGTATAATGGTCAGCAAATTCCGGTAAATTTTAAGGGCGCGAAATTTGCCGAGATGAATGAATCTTCTTCGCGCAAGGTGGCGAAAATCGGTCTGCCGGAAAATGTATTGACGGCAGTTCCGTATATTCCGGCTTTTTTCGGCGGAGTCGCCGGGCTTATCATTCTTTTTCTCGTTCCGCGCAGCGAAGCGAAAGTGCGTTTTCATGCCGCGCAGGCTCTCGCCGCGCATATCGCAATCTTTTTGGTCAGTTTAATATTGGGCGGAATCAGTAAAATTCCTGGAATGGGAATGGCAGGGACGGCAAACGATATTTTTCAAATCGTCACCGCAGTTATGTTGATTATTTTTGCGATTAAAGCGTGGCAGGGAAAACCGATTCATATCGAATCGGTTGATTCTTTAACCGAATGGCTGGAAGAAAAAATCAATCCGCGAAATTAGAAAATCTGTAATTGATAAAAATATTTTGGAATACGATTTACTCTCAAACTTTTTTATTCGTTTAAAATCCCGTAGTTCTGTGGATTCCAAGAATGATGAAATAGGAAATCGCCGAAATTAGTCCAGCCATCGGAATTGTTAAAACCCAAGCCCAGACGATTCTGCCAGCCACGCCCCATTTTACTGCCGATAATCGTTTAGTTGCGCCGACACCCATAATTGCGCCGGTAATTGTATGCGTTGTCGAAACGGGAATTCCGGCGAAAGTGTTAGCAAAAAGCGTTATCGAACCGGCGGTTTCGGCGCAAAATCCGCCGACGGGTTGGAGTTTGGCAATCTTTGAACCCATCGTTTTAACAATGCGCCAGCCGCCCGTTAGAGTTCCCAGACCGATAGCCGCGTGCGCCGCCAAAACTACCCATAGCGGGATGTCTGGAAGTTTTCCGCCCGGCGCGGAATTTAACATTCCTCCGGCGACCAGCACGATAGTGATAATACCCATCGTTTTTTGCGCGTCATTTCCGCCGTGTCCGAGCGAGAAAGCAGCGGCGGAAAAAAGTTGTCCGATGCGAAATCCTTTATCAACTTTTGAAACCGGCGTGCGCCGAAAAATCCAAAAAACCGCGAGCATCAAAACATAACCGAGAAACATTCCGATAAGCGGTGAAAGCACGATAAACAAAAGCGTTTTTATCCAGCCGTCGGCGATTAGTAAATCAAACCCGCCGTGCGCGACGATTGCCGCTCCCGCATAGCCGCCGATAAGCGCGTGAGAACTCGAAGTCGGCAGCCCCAAATACCAGGTGATTATATTCCACGCAACAACGCCGATGAGTCCCGCCAAAACTACATAAAGCCGTAAATCTTCGGAAACCTTATTAATATCGACCATATCGCCGCCGATAGTTTTGGCGACGCGCGTTCCGAAAACCAGAAAAGCGACAAAATTAAAAAATGCAGCCCAAGCGACCGCGATGCCCGGCGATAAAACGCGCGTCGAAACCACTGTGGCAATCGAATTTGCCGCATCGTGAAAACCGTTTGTGTAGTCAAAAACGAGCGCGACGGCAATGATAAAAACAACTAACGCGGTGGTGGTTTCCATAACTTTTTATTAGTTGTGTTTGATAACGATGCTTTCGATGATGTTGGCGACGGTTTCGCATTTGTCGGTCGCGCTCTCCAGAATTTCGTAGAGTTCTTTGAATTTAATGACCGTCATCGGGTCACTCCCATTGCGGAAAAGTTCGGCGATGGCGCGGAAATAAACGTCGTCGGCTTCGTTTTCAAGCCTGTGAATTTCGACGATGTGCTGGTTCATTCCGTCGGGTTTTGCCAGCATCGAAACGGCGGAATGAAGTTCTATCGCCAAGCCTTGGATAACTTTGGCAAAGCGTCGAGCGTGTTCGTTAATTTCCTTGATGCCATACATCAAAACCGCGCGCGCTCCGGCATCGATGTAATCGAGAACGTCGTCCAGAGAGATAACCAGCATAAAAATATCTTCGCGGTCAAACGGCGTGATAAATGATTTATTGAGTTTGGTTGTAATTTTGTGCGTCAGTTCGTCGCAGGCATGTTCGGCATCTTTGATGCGTCTGGAATACGCCTCGAAATTTTCGCTCGTGGTCTGCATCATTTCGACCAGCGCGTCGGAAGCCTCTCGAATCTGGTCGGTCATTTGCGAAAAGAACGCAAAATATTCGTCTTCTCTCGGCAAAAGGTTGAAAAATGCCATTCGATTATAAAAATCTCCGGTAAAAAATTTCAGAAGATTTTCAAATATAACCAAACGGTATGCCGATGTCTATCTGATAAAAGTTTTAGTTCACACAGATGTAACATCATACGAAATGTGCTGTTTATTACGCGAAAAAGGGCGGCAAACCCGCGCCCGTTAAATTCATCGGAGAATTATCCGCGCTTTAGTATTTTGTGGCGCAAATTTTGCTTATAATGAGCGACAAGAGGAGTTTTGAAAAAAGGAAGATTACTCGGAGGACAAATGAAAAGATTATTTCTAAATAAATACGACAAGAGTTTGACGGCGGCAATGATTTTATGGGCAATGTTGATGCTGCCTTTCGCCGCCTTCGGGCAAACCCGCATCGTCGCGCCGAAAAATAAATATAAAGTTCAGGATGATGTTAAATTAGGACAGCAGGCGGCGCGGCAGGTCGAACAGCAAATGCCGATTTTGAACGATAATCAGTCAACGCAGTATTTACAAAGCGTCGGCGAGCGACTGGTGAACGCGATTCCGCCGGAATATCAGCATCCCGAATTTCGATATACATTTAAAATTGTCAACGCCAGCGACATTAACGCTTTCGCGCTGCCGGGCGGACCGATGTTCGTCAATCGCGGAATGATTGAAGCCGCGCAGAACGAAGGCGAAATGGCGGGCGTGATGGCGCACGAACTGTCGCACGTCGCTCTGCGGCACGCGACGGCGCAAGCCACGCAGCAGAGCAGTCCGCTCAATCAAGGATTAGGTATTGGCTCAATCTTGCTTGGAGCAATTCTCGGCGGACAGACCGGTGCGGTGCTCGGCAACACGATTTTTCAAGGCTTCAGAGTTTTGCCTTTCAGCCGCGAATATGAAACGCAAGCCGACACTCTGGGCGCGCAAATTATGGCGCGCGCCGGATACGACCCGCGCGATTTGGCGAATATGTTTAGAACAATCGAACGGCAGGGCGGTGGCGGAACTCCCGAATTTTTAAGCGACCACCCGAATCCTGAAAATCGCTACGAAAATATCAATCGTGAAGCGTCGATGCTTCGCGTCTCGCCCGAACCGATTAAAATAACGCAGGGATTTTTACGCACGAAACGTTATCTGCAAAGTCTGCCGCCAGCCCCTTCAACGGCTCAAATCGAGCAAGGAGCGCAAAACGGTCAGGTTTATGGCAACGGCGGCGGCGGAAGCGCGACTTCAAGCGGCAATTACGAAACCCGCGTCGAATATCCGTCGTCGCGGACACGAACTAATAATTTGGGTGTCGCGTCGGTAAATACTCCCGAAAACTGGCAGGTAGTCAACCAATCAAATACCGAAATCTGGTTCGCTCCGCAGGGCGCGTTTGGAAATCAGGGAATCACGCGCGGCGCGATTGTCGGCATCGCGCAAAACAGCGGCGGAAACCTGCAGCAGGCAACCACTAGTTACGTGCAGGGAATTTTGCAAGGCAACAATTATCTTCACGCGCGGTCGAATTATTCGCGCGCGACGGTTGGCGGACGCGGCGGTTTGTCAATTGTCTTGTCGGGAACATCGCCCGTCAGCGGCGCAACTGAAATTGACACGATTTATACGACGCAACTGCGCGACGGCAGTTTGTTTTACGTCGTGACGGTCGCGCCGCAATCGGAAGCGTCAAATTACAACTACGCTTTTCGCAATATGGTTCGCTCGATTCAAATTAACGACAGATAAGAGATGATTCTTCAGCCATGAATTACACGAATGTCACGAATAAAATTTAAAAAAAACTATTCGTGACATTCGTGTAATTCGCGGCTAATTTCCTTTATATCATTTTGCGGCTAAATTTTTTCAAAAATCGCGCGGTGAACCGGCAAATGTTTTTCCTCAACCGCTTTTTCACGCTCGGTTTTGACGGGAAAAGGATTTTCGCTAATCGAGATTTCACGAAAAAATTTGTTTTCACGAAACAGTTCAAATATTTCTCCGGCTAAAAATTCGACATCCGTCTGCACGAAAATTTTTCCTGAAACGGTCAAATGTTCAGCAATAGTTTCAACTAATTCATTTTGAACCATCCGGCGTTTGGCGTGTTTTTTTTTATACCAAGGGTCTGGAAATTGAATCGTCACCGCCTGCAAAATTCCGGTAGGAAGTTTTTCGAGCAGTTTGTCGAGCGCGAAAGTTGCATTCACAAATTCGTAATGCAGATTCGTCAAATTTTTTTCGTTTTTTAAACGATTGGCTTCCGCCACGAGCGGTTCACGAATTTCTACACCGAGAAAATTCTGATGGGGAAAAAGTTCAGCTATCTGCAATAAAAATCTGCCGCGCGCGCTTCCGATGTCCAGATGCAGAGGCAAATTCAGATTGGCAAAAATCTTTCCGAAATTGAGCGGTTTCGGCGTGAATCTGAAATACGGCGCAAGCGGATTGACGTGCTGGTGAACGCGGACTCTCGGCATTTTAGACGATTCTGAAAATTAAAAGAATACTGAAAGCGCAGACGGCGATAAAAATTCCGAGCGCGGCTAATCCGCCGATTTGCGCGATGCTTCCAATTTCGCGCGGGTCTTTATACAAGTCTTTGGGAATCTGTATAAAACCGTAAATCGCGCCGACGATTAAGCCGCCGAGATGCCCGAAATTATCAATCGTCCCATTCAGAAGAACGCCGTAAAGCGCGATAAATCCGATATTGAACAGCATATTTTTGAGAAACGCAGGCGGCAGCAGCTTGCGTCGAATAAAACCGTAAGCCGCCAGATAACCCAGAAATCCGACGATGCCGCCCGACGCGCCGACGGAGATGCCGTCCGGCAAAAAGATAAAACTTAAAATGCCGCCGCCGATTGCCGAGAGCAGAAAAACGATTGCCAGATGAGCGCGGTTTGAAAGAGCTTCGATGAGTTTTCCGAGAACGTAAAACGCGTAACAGTTAAAAAGCAAATGAACAAGACCGCCGTGCAGAGCCGCGCCCGTCAAAATTCGCCAATACTCGCCGCGCGCGAAAGCCGTTTTGTCAAATCCGGCAAGCAAAATAGATTTTCCGCTGCCGTCAAAAAAAAGCGAACCCGCGCCGTCAACCGCAAATTGACAGAGCGAAACGGCAACCAGACACGCGATTAAAATAATCGAATAAAGAGGGAAAACCGGCTCGGCGCGACTAACATTTTCGCCCCGTTCGACGGGCGTTTCGACTTGTTCCTTTTCGTATTGCAAAGACATAAAATCAATTACGAATTACGAATTACGAAGTACAAATTAGATGCCGCCGCATTCGTAATTCGTAATTGATAATTCGTAATTTTCACATCGCCAGTCCGCCGTCCGGCTGAATTACTTGACCCGTGATATAACGCGCCGAATCGCTCAATAAAAAGCAGGCGATTTCTGCGACTTCCCGCACGTTTCCGAGTCTGCCGAGTGGAATCTGCGCCAAGATTTTTTCGCGGTAATCGGCGTTCATCTCCTTTGCCATTTCAGTTTCGATTAAACCTAAAGCCAGCGCGTTGACCGTAATTTTTCGGCTCGCAATTTCTTTGGCGAGCGATTTTGTCAAACCAATCATTCCGGCTTTCGACGCGGAATAATTCGTCTGTCCGCGCATTCCGACCACGCCCGAAATTGACGAGATATTTAAAATCGAGCCGCCGGTTTCATTTTTCATCATCGGACGCAAAACGGCTTTTGAAAAATTCCACGCGCCTTTTAAATTCGTGTCAATGACCGCGTTCCAATCGTCTTCCTTCATCCGCAAAATCAAAGTGTCGCGCGCGATTCCCGCGTTGTTGATTAAAAAATTAATCGTGCCGAATTCCGCCGTCGCCTGTTTGACGAAATCGGCTGACGCTTCCGTATTTGCCACGTCGCATTGCGCGGCAAAACATTTCACGTCCAAATTCTCAATTTCCGTTTTCAGCTTTTCAGCTTCGTCCGCGCTTTTCGCATAATTGAAAGCGACGTTCGCGCCGCGCGTTGCCAATTCAAGCGCAATCGCTCTGCCGATTCCGCGCGTCGCGCCCGTGACGATTGCCGATTTTCCCGCAAATTGTTTTTCGTTCATAAATTTTCAAATGCTAAATAACTTTTGCAACTGATTTTCAATTTCCGTTTGTTGATTTTTTGATAATTCGCCAAGTTCCCGTTGAATAATAGTTCTTGAAATTGTCGTCAAACGATGCAATCGAATTGTCGAAGAAACTTTCAATCCGGTTTGTGCAAAATCAGTATCTTGCGAATCAACAACAAAATCCGTAGCAGACGGATTAGCCGAGACTTTGCTCGTAATAAAAGCTAAAACTATATGACCGTAAGGTTGGATTTCATCAGTCAAACAGACGGCAGGACGAATTTTATTTGCCGATAAGTCGTCAAACGGAAACGGCACAAGAACAACTTTATATTTCATCCGTCAAAGGCTTTCCGTCTTCCAAAGTATAAATATCTTCGGCTTCGTCATTCAAAAAATCAAAAACGTCATTTTTTGAAGCTGCTTGCAGCCATTCTTTTTCGCTCAAATCATCGTCGTCAAACAAGACAATCACGCGCACTTTCGCCGAAACATTTTCGGGCAAATCTTCATCGAGCAGAAGCTGGCGACTCGCGCCGATTGTTGCCGTTGTTTCGATTGCCGTCAGCATAATTTTTAGCTCCTTTAGAATTTTGATTTTACTACAATTTTGACAATTTTAAGTTCTGTAAACCGCGCTCATAGCGATTGCCGATTTCGTCGCAAATTGTTTTTCGTTCAAAATTTATCTCCTGAAAATTCGTGTCTATGTTTTGCCGCGCAGTTTCGCAAACCACCATCGAAGCCCGACGAGCAGAAAACGCTTGTCTTTAAAAAATTCCGGCGGCTTGCCTTCAAAATAATGCCCGACAAACTGCAAAATCCAGCCGATAATAAAAAGCGCGAGCGCGATTTTCCAGAGTCCGGCGATGAACAAACTCGGCAAAACGAGCAAAATCGAAACGGCAATCATCGGAATTCCGATTTTGTGCGTCAACTGGTTGATTTTATTTTGATGCCCGTTTGAATATTCCGAAATCCACTCATCCCAAGTTTTTCCGCCCATAAATCTTCTTCTCCATTACAAAAATAGAAAAATCACCCCTATAATCAATATAAAAATTCCAGACAATCCGAGTCCTATAATTTTACGAAGATTTATAAGTTTATCAGCAGACGAATATTTTTCGTTAGGATTATTCAAAGTATAATAACCGATAATGAACTGAATTGTAGAGAGCGTCATCCAGCCGCCGAGAATTATCAATATAATTCCGCTGGATTTAATATTGAGAAACTCCTTACGCATTGATTCCAATGATCTGCTGCTGGCAAACAGATAAAGAAATAAACTTAAAATTACTAATCCCGACAGAAGAACTAAAATTACTTGCAAAATTCCTAAGTAACAAAATATTTTGACATATTTATTATTTTCACTATTAGAATTTAATTCAATCCTGTACTTTGAGATGGTAGTAACTTGACTGGCAAAAATTCCAATAAATAAAAACGTCAAACCGACAGGCATTCCCCAAGTGAAAGTATTTGAGGTAGAGTCATTTAAACTAAGGTAAAGGAAAAGTGTTCCAGTCCCAAAAGTCGCCCATTTTATAATTTTAATCGCTTTCTTTTCTTCCATTTTACAAATTCAAAGATTTTAAATAATTTTTAAAATCCGCACCTAAATCTTCACGTTTGAGAGCGAATTCGACGGTGGCAATCAAGAATCCTAGTTTGTCGCCCGCATCGTGGCGCGTTCCGTCGAGCTTGACGGCGTAAAAAGGTTTTCCTTCTTTGAGCATTAAACGCATCGCGTCGGTAATTTGGATTTCGCCGCCCGCGCCTTTTTCCGTGCGTTCGATGGCTTCAAAAATATCGGGCGTAAAAATATATCTGCCGATAATCGCCAAATCCGAAGGCGCGTCTTTGAAATCAGGTTTTTCAACCATATCTTTGATTTTGAAAATATTCGGCGCGACTTCTTCCGCGTCAATCACGCCGAAACGCGAAATCGCTTCGCCTGCGACCTGCATCGTGGCAATCACGGGCGCATTGTATTCTTCAAAAACCTCAATCATTTGCTTGAGCGCGGGCGTTTCCGCGTCAATAATATCGTCGGCAAGCAGCACGGCAAACGGTTCGTTTTCGGCAAAATCCTTCGCTTGATAAATCGCGTGTCCCAAACCTAAAGCCTGTTTTTGGCGCGTGTAGCTGATGCGGCAAATTTCGGAAATCGCGCGCACCTGCTCGAAAAATTCGGTCTTTCCTTTTTCCTGCAACAGACTTTCGAGTTCGTAGGAAATATCGAAATGATTTTCAATCGAGCTTTTTTCTCTGCCTGTGACGATTAAAATTGACTCGATGCCGGAGGCGACTGCTTCTTCAACGGCATATTGAATCAAAGGTTTATCAACTAACGGCAGCATCTCTTTTGGTGATGCTTTGGTGGCGGGCAGAAATCTCGTTCCGAGTCCGGCGGCGGGAAAAACGGCTTTGCGAATTTTTTGTTTCATAAAAAGATTGTTAAATTATGATTTCGTTACTAAAGACGAAATTAAAAAGACGAAATTAAAATTTTAGGTGAAAAATGGCTGAGAAACAAATCTTTGAAACGGTCTTGGAAAAACACGAAACGCACAAACGCGCCGAATCGAAAAAAGTTTGAACGGCTCGTCGGCAAAAGAAAATAATTTATGCTGGATTTAAATTACGTCAGAGAAAATTTGGACGCAGTAAAAATTGCTTTGCGGAATCGAAATTTTCCAACCGAAAATTTGGAAAAATTTGCGGAATTGGATAAAGAACGCCGCCGCGTGATTGGCGAAGCCGACGCGTTAAATCAAAAACGCAACTCGTCGAGCAAGGAAATAGGCGTGCTTGTGCAAGCCGGAAAACGCGCGGAAGCCGAAGCGAAAAAAGCGGAAATTTCAGGTTTAAAAGACAAACAAGCCGAACTCGAAACGAGGCGCGAACGTGCCGAGACGCAAATGCGCGAACTCCTCGCCGGTTTGCCGAACATTCCCGCCGCAGATGTTCCGGTCGGCGCGGACGAAACGGCAAACGTCGAAATCCGCAAATGGGGCGAGCCGAAGAATTTTGATTTTGAAGTCAAAGACCATGTTGATTTATGCGAAGCGTTAGGCATTTTGGATTTGGAACGCGCGACGAAAATCGCGGGTTCGCGCTTTGCGATTTTGAACGGCGCGGGCGCGAGATTGGAACGCGCGCTGGTTAATTTTATGCTCGACGTTCACACGACCGAACACAGCTACACCGAAACTTTGCCGCCATTTATCGTCAATCGCAAAGCACTTTTCGGCATGGGACAACTGCCGAAATTTGAAGACGATTTGTTCAAATTAACAGACGAACGAGACTTATATTTAATTCCGACGGCGGAAGTTCCGGTGACGAATTATCACGCCGAAGAAATTTTGGACGCGAAGGATTTGCCGAAATACTACGCGGCTTACACGCCCTGTTTTCGCTCGGAAGCGGGCAGCTACGGGCGCGATACGCGCGGGCTGATTCGCCAGCATCAATTTGAAAAAGTCGAATTGGTTAAACTTGCTTTGCCCGAAACTAGCGATGACGAACACGAAAAATTAACGGCGAACGCCGAACGAATTTTGCAGCTTTTGGGTTTGCCGTATCGGACGGTTGCGCTCTCAACGGGCGATTTGGGATTCGGCGCGAAAAAAACTTACGACATCGAAGTCTGGCTGCCTTCGCAGAAAACTTACCGCGAGATTTCTTCGTGTTCAAACTGCGGAGATTTTCAGGCGCGGCGAATGAATCTGCGTTTTCGTCGCGCGGGCGGCGCGAAACCCGAATACGTTCATACATTAAACGGTTCGGGATTGGCGGTCGGCAGAACTTGGATTGCCGTTCTGGAAAATTATCAGCAAGCTGACGGCTCGATTTTGATTCCCGAAATTTTGCAGCCTTTTATGAACGGTCTAGAGAAAATCGGGAAATACTAAACAATAGGGTTTTAGGTTTTGCTGTTTTATCGGTTCGGGTTGTTCGGAATTAGTCGTTGTAGCGCATTTGACGCGGCTGGCTGTTGTCCGCGCGGCGAGGTTGCCCGGATTATTCTTATATTTTTGTCGCATCCAAGCTGATTGATGGTGATGAAATTATTGACTAATAACGCAGTTTCAAAATTTTATGCGCCAAATCCTGAATTATTGGGCAAGACTCTCTTTACTAACAAAATCTTAAAAATTGAATCTCATGCCAATATCAATTCTTCTAGAATTTTCAGCAGAAATCGGTTGATTAAAATAGGGTGAAGTTTGAACACCGACAAACCTGTTAAAGTTTGCTTGATTCAATACATTCCGAGCGGAAAAATACAGTTTCATGGAGAATCTTTTTTGTGAATCAGTTGTTTCATTATCCCTGGCTGCTTCGGCACTTGTATATACAATAGATGTATTTCCCTTTTTCCTGCCCTTAAAATTGAAGAAGGAAAATGTCCACACGCCTCCTATGTCGAGTTGATTTCTCCACGTTCCTCGCTGACCATTGCGTGAAATTCCAAAAGGTCTGTCATTAAAAGTAGTGTCATTATTATCATCAAGTCCTGTTGTTATTGTATAAGGCAAAGGGGAATTTATATTGTAAATTGCGCTAACCAAAAGTCCGCGTCTGATTTTCCAGCTCAGAGAACTATAAATTCTATGTCTTTGGTCATTATTTGACGCAGACCGATCTAAAGCTAAATTGTAATTATTACTGGGCAATTCATAAATTCCATCACTGTCCGATATTCTTTTTTGCAATGTATAATTAATACCAAAAGAAACTCATTTTCGGATAGCTCCGCTCAAACCCACATTTAATTCGTTTCTCACAAAAAAAGCTGAAGATTCAACCTGAATAATATTTCCAAAATTTTCATCCGGTCTTTTGCCAAATAATGGGGCATTAATATTTCTGCTTCGGAATTGATGTATGCCTTTTTGAAACAGATAATTAACCCGAAGATTCAACTTCTTATTTAACTGACTATCAACTCCAAACGAAGAATGTATAATATAAGGATTGCTTAGATTATTCGCTTTGAGCCAATAACTACTCATTAGCGGTTGCGCTAATCCTCCCAAAAAGGATTAGGAAAGCCTGGATTTTCAATGATTATCTGTTTTGGCTGGTCAATGCCTTGATTACTAATAAAGGTTAAAAACTTATTGAAATTAAAGGTAGCGAAGTCATTTTATAAAATTGACATAAACCCTTTCAATTCCAACATAAACTTTTGTGATAAAACGCATTCATTCTACCCCCCCCCGATTTTTTTGTCAAGTAAAATTTTAACCCTTTATTGACAGGCATTTATACAGTATTTCGTGCGACACGGACATTGCAAAATGAGGTTAAGAAAAAATTCGACGCGGAGACGCGGAGGATTTTAAAGTAAAAAGTAAAAAGGTAAAAAGTAGAAAATAAATTTGCCTTTTACCTTTGCCTTTCTTTCTCTGCGTCTCCGCTTTGAAAAAAGATTCTTTATTATTTGCGCTGAAATTCGGGCGAACCAAGCACGAGCGTCAGCAATTCCGCCACCGAATCGGGAGTTTTCGGCGGGCTTCCAACTGCCTGCGGTTTCGCCTGCGCCATCATATTTCCTGTTAGTAAGGAGTTTGGCGCGGGATTTTTGTGTGGCATATCAGACGGTTTGTCGGCGATTTTAAAAATGGCTTCTTTGGTGCGCGGCGTAATTTCGTTTGCCAGCACGAGATTCGTCAATCTTGCGACAACCGCTGTCGAATCGTTTGATTGAACGCCATCCAGAATTTTAGCGGCATCAATCTGCGTCCCTTTTATTCGGTTAGTGGCGAGCGCGTTAGCAAAATTAAAACGCACAAGCAGACCGCCGCTCGACAGCCATTCGTCCGATTGGTCTGGATAACCTTCGGGCGTGATGTGTCCGAAAAGCGGCTCTCCCATTTTCGCAATCCAGTTTAATAAAGGGCTGTTCGCGTCGGTTTCCGCGCCTAAAATTCTTAAAGACGAAACGACAAATTCAAACGGCGATTTAACTTTCGTTTGATACGCCGTCGGCGACAAAAACGCGGGCGAAGTGATGATGCTTCGCACGGTTTCGCGGATTGAGCCGTCGGTTTTTAAAAAAACCTGCGCTGCTTGATTGATAACGGCGGGCGGCGGATTGTCGCCTAAAAACCTGCGCGCGAGTTTGGTCGCAATAAATTTCGCCGTCGAAGGATGCGCTGCCAGAATATCTAAAACTTTTTCAACGTCGGCAATGCCGCCGCCCGCCGCGATTTTCTGTCCGAGAACGATTTTTTCGCCGTTGTCGTGCGCCTGCGGGTTAAAAATAAACGTGCCTTCCTGATTCGGTTTGCGAACCGTCCAGCCGGTCAAACAGCGCGCGACTTCCTGCACGTCTTTTTGCGTGTAGCCGCCGTTGACACCCAAAGTATGCAGTTCCATCAACTCACGCGCGTAATTTTCGTTGATGCCGCCGACAGACCTTTCCGGTTTATCCTTCGTCGCCGGATATTTCCGCACGACGCTCGATGTCCAATTGTCCAGATAAAAAAGCATCGCCGGAGAATGCGCCGTCGCGCCGAGCAAATCTCGAAATCTCCCAAGCGCGAACGGGCGAATCGCCTCGCGGTCAAACTGCGTCAACAGCCAGCGGTCGGCATCTTTTTGCGCGTAAATGCTGAAATGATTTTCCCAGAAATCAACCATAACTTCGTTCAATTGCCGTTCGCTGTAAGTCGCCCGCAAAACCGCTGCGCGCTGCAAATCATTAACGACCATCTGCGGATTTTTCGGAGGCGGCGTTGGTTTGGCGGTTGGACTTGGCGATGGTGTGACAGTCGGTTTCACCATTTCGCCGTTTGTCGAAGGTATTTTAAGAAGCGGCTCGGTTGACGCGGGCGGCATCGGCTTCATCATTTCGCCGTTCGTCGGTTTCGGCGATGCGCTCGGAATCGGCGTTGGAGTCGGCGGCGGTTTCGGCGGATTATACTGCTCGGCAAGCGTCGGTGTCGGCAGCATCAGCGTCGGCAGTTTGTCGAGCCGTTTGTCGAGCGCGGAATCGTCAATCGAATCGGGATTGAGTTGCTGCTCGATATAATTTTTCACGCCCATCGCTTTGATTTTTGCAAAATCGTCGGGACGCGCGCCGAAAGTCAATCTCGAAAGAATCTGGTTAATGCGCTGATTTTCCGATAAAACTTTTGATGAACCGTTTGTTTCCGCATTTCGCGCGGCACGATTCGCGCTGGCGGCAATCGGTTCACATACGAAAAGCATCACCAGCAACATTGAAATTCCAACACTGCTTATTTGATTGAATTTTGTCCGAAAATTTTTCATCTTGCCCATCCTCTGAAAAATAATGATAGGCAGCTATTTTCCGCCGTTTCGCACTATTTTTCAATATAGATTTTGAAAGTAATCGGAAGGATGTCCGCCGGACAAATAAAAATAAAAAGTCTTTCTGAATAATTTTCAGGAAGACTTTGTTTTAATTAAAATTAATAAAATTAACCAAACGTTTCTAATCAGTTTCGAATTGCAGTTCTTCGACAATTTCACGCATAAATTTTCTGCCCTTTTCGATTTCGTCGGGCGCGAGCGAGACCGCGCCGACGACCGCGTGACCGCCTCCGCCGTAAGCCTCGCAGATTTCCGCGATGTTGCGAGTGCGCGGGCGCGGCGACCAGGGATTTGAACCGACCGAAATTTTGACGCGGCTCGGACTTCGGGTTAAAGCGACGTTGTAAGTCGTCTGCGGGTAGAAATAATAGGGAATAAATTTGTTGTAGCCGTCGCGTCCGTTGTCGGTTAAATCGAAACTAACCACGCCTTTTGAATAGACAGCTTTTTCTTTGATTTCTTCGACGGTTTTCCAATGACATTCCAGAATCGGTTTTAATTTGGCTTGAATTTCCGCGCTTTCGACAACTTCCGTCAAACTTTTTCGCGTTAAATCTTGAATTATTTTTTCGACAAATTTCGCGTCCTTTTCGCCTTCGATAACCTGCATTAATTTCAAAGCGGGCGTGCGGAGTTCGACGCATTGCGCCGCCGATTCATACAGCGCGCCGTCAATAATATGCGCCCAGCAAACGAGTTCGTCCATCGAATCGTCAACGTAGCCGAAATTTTCTGCGGCGATGCGGGCGATAAATTCCGCGCACGATTTGCTCGACGTATCGAGAAATTTTTTGCCCGATGTGTCTTGCAGAAAATTCTGTTCGTCTCGTTCGTTTAAAAACGCCGATTGATGATGGTCAAACCACCAAGTTAATCGCGCGTCGTTGCAGTATTTAAAATCGACGATGGCGTTTTCGCCCGCGTCAATCAGCAGATTTTTATCGAAAAAATTTCCGGCTTTGTGCATCACCGGAACGTATCCGATTTCGGCTTCCACGTTAAATTTCGCGCGATAGAATTTTGTAAAAAAAGCGGCACTCGAAACGCCGTCGAAGCAGTTTCCGTGATAAAGTATGCGAAGTTTCATAAAAGTTTAATTTTGTCTTGTGGACAAAACATTCTAGATTAGTTGGCTGGCGGTATCTCGTCAAGCGAAAATTACTAAAAATCTATGAGCGATGAAATTTTAATTCGTATCGCAACCGCCGAAGATGCCGATGCGCTGGTCGAATTTAATCAGGCGATGGCGTTTGAAACCGAGCATAAACGGCTCGACGCGCGGGTTTTGCAAAGCGGTGTCGCGGGGGTTTTCGAGGACGAGCGCAAAGGTTTTTACGCCGTTGCCGAAACGGGCGGAAAAATCGTCGGCGGATTAATGATTACTTTTGAATGGAGCGACTGGCGGGACAAATGGTTTTGGTGGATTCAGAGCGTTTATATTTTACCTAATGAGCGCGGGCGCGGCATTTATCGACGGTTATACGAATTCGTTAAATGGAAAGCCCAAATGAGTAATGATGTCTGCGGTTTTCGGCTCTATGTCGAACGGGAAAATACGGCGGCGCAGGACGTTTATAAAAAACTCGGGATGGCGGAATCGTATTATTTGATGTTTGAAGAAATGATTTGAAAAAGTAAAAAGCCGGAACTGAAAAATTCCGGCTTTCACTTAACTTAAAAGCAATGGCGATTCGCAAAAGATAGGAGCTAAAGTAAAAATCGCCTCGCCAATCGCGTTTAAGAAACTAAAAATTTTCTTCCCTGACGATTGGCGGAAAGTAGAATGAACCGTATGTTTCAAGCGTTTCGGGATTAAATTGTTTTCTCGCGCCGCACTGCAAACAACTGCGGTAGGCGATTTTCCCTTGAACAAACGGGCGGCTGATGTCTTCGTGCCAGCAGCCGAAAAGTTTTGCCATCAAGCCGACTCTTTTTCCGAAAACAAAATTATTCGGGCGACGTTTCCGTTTAAGATTTCTGAAAATTGAAGATTCAGTTTTATTTGATAACAAAGCGGTTGACATAAAATTAGAATTTCCTTTTATAGATTCAAGTTTCGAGCGTTCCTTCAATAGACTCTGCCTCAACATTGAGCAACATTTGTGCCAGAGTTTGTGAAATTTTGAATTTGAACAAACCAGAAAAATTATTGGTTTTTCTAAAATGACCGGAAAAGGATTGTTTGCTTTTCATACAATTAGCAAAAGCGTCGGCAGAAAAAATGTCTGAAAGCGGTTCAATCGAACTGGAAATTTTCCGGCAATGTCATCGCAAAACTTTTATGACGAAAATCGACGAACCGGAATTTGCGCGAATCTGCGACGGAATTTACGAAGACCGCAAGAGTATTTTCCGGCACAATCCGGTTGGCACAGAGCGGGAAACGCTGTTGTGGATGTTGCTCGGCGCGCTGACCGTTTATTTAAATCTGACGGAAATCGAAACTCCTTGTTTTAACGGAATGCCAACCGCCGAAACTTACCGCGAAGCAATTTTATTCGTTTTAAATGATAGAATGAATTCGAGATTCGACGCGGAAAAATATTTGAATAAATTAACAAAAGAAAATTAAAAAATGATTATCGAAACTTTTATCACGTCGCCGTTTCAGCAAAACACGCGCGTTTTAGCTTGCGAGGAAACACGCAAAGCGATTTGCGTTGACCCGGGCGATTCGGCGGAAACGATTGCCGCGTTTATCAATCAAAATAAACTCGAATTGCAGGCGATAACTCTGACGCACGGGCATCTCGACCATATCGGCGGCGTTTCGGATTTGCATAAACTTTTTCCGCAGGCGGAAATTATTCTGCATAAAGACGATGAAGATTTGTATTACGGTCTGCCGCAGCAGCCGATTTTTATGGGCATTGCGCCGCATCAATTAAAAACTCTCGGAATGAATTACGAAACGCCGCCGAAATTGACGCGCAACTGGCAGGACGGTGAAATTTACGAAGTTGGGAATTTGAGTTTTAAAATTTTGCACGCGCCCGGACATACGCGCGGTCACGTCACATTTTTTGAAGAGTCCGAGAAAAAACTTTTCGGCGGCGATTGTCTGTTTGCGGGTTCAATCGGCAGAACAGATTTGCCGGGCGGAAATTTTGACGAGTTGATGAATTCGATAAACGACAAAATTTTAACACTCGGCGACGATGTGACGGTTTATACGGGACACGGGGTGGAGACGACCGTCGGGAGCGAAAGAGCGACCAATCCTTTTTTGACGGGCGTTTATCAAATCGATTAAGAAAAATAAATCTGAAAAAGCGCGCCGCCTCCGGCAAACGCGCTTTTTAAACAAACGGTTAATTTAGAAAATCTAGTTAGGCATCAAAACAGTATCGACAACGTGAATCACGCCGTTTGACTGTTTAACGTCTGGAATTGTGACGGTTGAGGTTCCGCCTTTTTCATCGGTTAAAACCAACGAATTACCGTTCATCGTTGCTGTCAGCATTCCGCCTTCCACGGTTTTAAACATCGCTTTACCGTTGCCTTTTTTAATCGCCGCCATAATTTTCTTTGAATCGTAATTTCCGGCGATAACGTGGTAAGTTAAAATCTTTCGCAGCATCGCTTTGTTTTCCGGCTTTAAAAGCGTGTCAACTGTTCCCGCCGGAAGTTTGTCAAACGCTTCGTTGGTCGGCGCGAAAACCGTGAACGGTCCTTTGCCTTTCAAAGTGTCAACCAAACCGGCGGCTTTGACAGCCGCAACCAGTGTCGTGTGGTCTTTTGAATTGACGGCGTTGTCAATGATGTCTTTATTTTTATACATCGCCGCGCCGCCGACCATCGGGTTATCCATTTTCATCTGCGCCTTGACATCATTTGCCAAGCCGATTGACATAACCGCCAAAAATAACGCAAAAACTAATTTTTTCATAATTTTATCCTTCCTCAATATTTTTAATTTAAGAGTAATCCCTTATAAATTTGGTTTCGCGCTAAAATGCGAAACGGATTCAGAAAAATAAATTATTTAGGACTTTCTCAAAAATACAGAAACACGCTACGCTCGTAAGTGTGTTTTGCGTCATTGCGTCCTTACTTTGTGCGGGCTTCTGCAAAAAGTGAGAAAGTCCTATTATTAAAAATTTTTATTTCATAATAAGCAAAAATATTCTTCAAAATAAATAATAATTCAAAATCAGACAAAAAATATCCGCCGAATTTCTTCATACCGGATATTTTTTCAACCGAAATTAGAAGTTATTTTATTTCCAGTTCAAAGGGCATCATCAGCATCGCTTTGCCGTCCTGCATCTGGTCTAAAATCTTGGCGAAGCGAACAGCTTTTCGAGCGTCTTCCGGCATCGCTTTGAGCAAGGTTTCTTCCTGTTTGGTTTGGGCGAAAGTGCTGTCGTCGTCATTGCTGCCGAGCCATTCCTGCAAAAACGTGCGCGGCGCGGGAAAGACGACTCTTTTAACTTCTTTATCAGCCGGAAGATTTGCCAAACCTTTGGCAATCTCAATCGCTTTTTCCAGCCCGCCGAATTCGTCAATCAAGCCATTTTGTTTTGCCTGCGCGCCCGTCCAGACGTGACCTTGACCGATTGAATTTACGTCTTCGGCGGATTTTTTGCGACCGCTGGCGACTTTCGGCACAAAATCGTCGTAATAAATTTTGTTCGCCTGGTCCTGCATTTTGGCGCGTTCGTCGTCCGTCCATTTTTCGGTTTCGCGGAAAATCCCTGCATTTTTGCCGCGCATCACATATTCGTTCGTCACGCCGAGCCAGTCATACAAACCTTTGACGACGGGTTTTCCCATAAACACGCCAATTGAACCCGTCACGGTCGAAGGTTCGGCGACGATTTTGTTGGCGTTGCACGAAATATAATAACCGCCGGAGGCGGCAACGTCCGCCATCGAAACGACGAGAGGTTTTTTCGCCTTCGCATTTTCGAGCGCGTGCCACATCAAATCCGACGCGAGAGCCGAACCGCCGGGCGAATCAACGCGCAAAACAATCGCTTTTATCGAAGAATCTTCCGCCGCGTCCGTTATGGCTTTTACCAAAGTATCCGAACCAATCATTTCGCCGCCGAAACCGCCGCGACTCGATTTTCCAATGTTGATTGCGCCCGAAGCGTAAATCACGGCAACTTTTTCGCCGTTGTTTAAACCGAGCGAATCCGACGGAACGTCACGATAATCCTTTGTGCTGACGGTACGGATTTTATCATTCGATTTATAACCCAGACGATTTTTCAATTCGTCATAAACCTGGTCGCGGTAAAGCGCGCCGTCAATCAAACCTTGCTGCACGGCTTCCGTGCCGTGATACGGTGCATTGTCAATAATCGCTTTCACGTCGTCGGGCGATTTTTTGCGCGATTCGGCAATCGCGCTGATAAAACGATTGAAATAATCGTCCAAGACCGCGTTCATCACCTCGCGCTGCGCGTCGGACATCGTTTTGCGCGTGTATTGTTCGGGCGCGGATTTATATTTGCCGATTTGGATAACTTCCGGCTCAACGCCGAGTTTGTCGAGCGAGCCGCGATAAAACATTGCTTCCGCCGCGAAACCGTTGATGTAAATATCGCCCGACGGCGGCAGAAAAACTTTTTCGCATGCCGAAGCGATGTAATAATCTTTGTTCTGTCCGATTTCCATAAAAGCGTAAATCGGTTTGCCGGATGTGCGAAATTCCTTAATCGCGTCGCGCAGTTCGTCGGCTTTTCCCCAACCTAGCTGCGGCATATCGATGTCCAGAAAAATTGCGCCGATGCGTTTATCGACTCTGGCTTTTCTAAGCTGCGTTAAAAGACTCGAAAAAGATTGCGACGGCTCGATGCCGAAAATTTTCGCCAGCGGGTCGTCGGGCGCGTAATCAGGCATACTTCCCGAAACTTTTAAAACCAGCACGCTGTTGTCGGGAACGTCCGGTTTGTTGATTGATGAAACCCAAGCCGCGATGCCAATAATTGCGGCGACAATCACGACGAACAGAATTCCGACGGTGATGAGAATAATTTTTCTAGTCTTTGACATTGCCATTTTTTATAAAAACTCCAGAGATAATTTTCCAGTTTATTTTACGATTGGAAAAGAAAAAAGGTTTATCGACCTTTTAATTTACGACAGCAAATTCGTTTTAATTTAAAACAGGGAACTCTGATTTTCCAGCGCGTCGGCTTGAACCGTTTCTTGAC
>JBPCRW010000188.1:0-47069 GCA_050996405.1 Pyrinomonadaceae bacterium
TCCGTCGCCCCTAGGTCACAAGTCCTCACCCCTCGTGACCAGAATGTTCACCGGGGAGGTGAACATCTTTTGATTATGCACAATAAAAAAAATTTTGCAACTGCCTTGTGATTTTTAACACATTCTCTCCGCGCAAATTTTTATTCAAAGTTTTTTTGTAAAAACTTTCTGAAAAATCGTCAAAAACAGAATCAGTAAATTTTAAGATTATTTTGAAAACCCTTCGATATTTTCCCGGCTGACTTTTTCCAAATCGGCAAAACTCACTATCAGCAATAACGTCGTCAAACCGAGCGTCGCCAGCACGTAAAGCAGCGCGATTTGTTCAAAATACAACAAAATTCCAATCACAATCGCCAGTATCAAAACCCAAAAAAGCGCAATTGTCCGTCGGCTGAATCTATTTTTTATTCCACTCATTTCTAACTAACTTCCTTAATGCATAATTTAATTATTTAAATAATTGAGAATTTTAACTTTTTTTTGATTAAATTGTCACTCAAGAAAACTAATCAATAATTCGCAGCGGCAAATTTTGAGATTTTTTTGTGTCCGTTTCGGCGGCGTTTATGACCGGAGCGTATTTGCTTCTTTCCTTCCCCTTTTGGGCAACGTCAATAATATCAAAGGCTTGCAGCGTCATATCCGCAGTTTGTCCGGCTTTCACTTTATCCAAGTCGATTTCAATAGCTTTTGTTTCTCTATTTTCAACTCGAAACACCGTAACTTTTTTCGGGTCGGCGTTTTTTGCCAGTCCGCCCGCTTCGGCAATCGCGCGCGAAACATTTATTTCCGAACGCGCGTTTATTTGTTTGGGATTTACCACTCCGCCGGTCACATAAATTGGTTTTGATTCGAGAACCGTAACCACGTCGCCAGTTAAAATCTGCGGATTCGATTCCGGCTTGCCTTTTAACAAATCGCCGATTTCGATATTTATGTATTCCGAGTCGTTTGACTGCGCCGCCGCAGATGATTTTTTGGCTAGATTTCCGCTATCCGAGGTTTGTTTATTCGGGCTGCTTTTTTTTGCCGAGCAGCTCAGAGTTTGCGAGCGCAAAATCTGGATTTCGCCGCTTGCCTGTTCCGTTATTCCGCCCGCTAAAATCAGTAATTCATTAAGTTTGACCGCTCGGCGAAGTTGAAACCTTTGCGGAGTTCCGACCGCGCCGTAAAGAAACGAAACGGGTCGGCGCGAGCGGTCTATAATCTTTACGACCACCTGCGGATTTCTTAAAAATTTTTCATATCCTTTGGCGACATCGGTAGCCACCTGTTCTTGCGTCCGGCACAGCCCGTAAATCGGCTCGTCAACAAAATTTAAACCGTTAAGATAACCTTCCGGCGTTAAACCGCCGCGCCAATCGTATTCCGTGCTGCCGACGACATCGACGTTAATCAAATCGCCAATGTGTATGAGATTTTCCGCGTCTTCGACGGTCGAAACAGTTTTGAAATTTTCCGTTTTTTCGGCGGTTTGAGAACGGCTTTCCGGCAAGAGAAAAAATAAAAGGAGAATGACTGTCAAAAAGCCGAACAGTTTTGAGTTTGATAACTGCACAATTTTACAGGTATAAGTTCAGGCTTTTGCCTTGACTCTATTTTTAACTTTGCGATTTTCAATCACTTCTCTATCTTCTTTAATTGCTTTGTTGTCAGGTGATTGAGCGGAATTTATCGGCGTGCTGTCAATTTCATCCGGCGAGATGAGATTTTCGCCGCTCTGTCTTCTCTTTTTCATATTTCCACTCGACTTTGCTGGAATTTTCCAGGGCAGGACGAAACCTGCAAACTTCCAATTGCAGTTATCGCAGAGCAGATTAAAACGCAATAATATCCTCGACCAAAAAGGTGTCGGATGATAGCCTTTTCTGATTCTTGTGCTTTTGCAAACAGGGCATTTCGGCATTAGCGTAATTATTTTCCTTGATTATAAATTTTGAGAAATATCATCCTCATTCATTAATTTTCTGATTTTTTCAATCTCCAGATTTATCTTAGCGGCAATCGAGTCTCGTTCTTCGCTTTTGACGTTTTCTCTTGCCAGATAAAAAAGCGCGTCGCGGTAATGGCTGATTGCCCGCTTGTAATTTCCTTTAAACGCGAATCTTTCGGCTTGTTCAATCCAGTGTGAAACTTTGACGGTCGAAATAAATTCCCTGATCGCTTTTGTCGATTCTAACAATTCCCGTTCATTCGGATAAAATTCCAGTGCCGAATCCAAAACGGTTAAGGCTTTTGCGGCGTTCTCCAATTTTTTAGAGATTGTCGCGCCCGCTTTCGCTTCCTGAACGAGCGCGCGGGATTCCAGCGACGACCAAGCCAGTAAATGATATTTGTGCAATCCCCGCGCTTTTTCGCGGCTTTTACGCAAGACCGCGACACGCGGCGAACCGTTTCCGGCAATTTCGAGTTCTCGTTCGCTTCGATGCAGATATTCGTGACAAAGTTCAAATACCTGCCAATGACTTTCGGGAAATTTTCCGGTGTTTTGAGCAGCCAGCGATTTTCGCTCGATTTCCCGCAAAATCTCGTTGTTTTTGTCGATTGTAAGTTTCGCTGTTGTCGGTATATTATGGCTTTGTCGCCGGACAGTATTAATATTTCGGTCTAAACGCGCCTGCGCTACAAGCAGACGATAACGCGCGCTTCGCAGAATCACTTCGCGCAGAATGACCGAGCCAGCCAATATCATACTCGCCACCAATCCCGCCGAAATCAAAGGCATTTCTTCTTCGCCTTCGTTTAAAATCGCCCAGGCGAGAAAGAAAACGGCGACGGCAACCGCCGCGGCTAAAATGTAAAAATTTGACGCGGGCAGCCAAAACGGGCGATAGGTATTTGTAATTCGTCCTTTTCTGGGCGAATATCTTTCGATAAAATTCTGATTGTCCGGTCGCTCAATCAAATTTCGCTCCTGCTGATTTATCCCGCGTTTCTTTTAATTGTTTTCGGATTATGGCAACGCCGCGCTGGAATATTGGCTTTGAAAGTCAATAATTTACATAGTGAATTTTTCTACTAGAGATGTCAACCGTAAAACATTTCTTCCGGCAGTCAATTTTTTTCTGCTATAATTTTGCCGCAATATGAAGAAGAAAAAGAAACCAGCGCATCCGATTTTCGAGTCAATCAGAAAACCGGTTGCTCCGCCCACTCAAAAAATCGGTCAAAATAAGCCGGCGGAAAAAGCGCGCCCGTCGCTTCGCAAGATAAAACATAAAAAACAAACCGAAACCGACGAATAAAGAATGAGTATTTTCAACAAATCTTCAAAAACACCTTTAAAGGAAAATGTCTGGGCGAGACCGAAAATGAGCGTTACTTTTCGCGTCGAGGTGATGCCCGGAAAAAGCCGCGCGGAAAGAACTTTTCGCATCGAAAAAGTTTTCTCGAACGGTCGCGTGACGCTGGAACATTTTCCGGGCGAACATCGTCAGGGCGCGTTTGAACCCATGAGCTTTTAAAAATTATAAACTCGTCCGACTTCAAGAATCTCCAGATTTTCAATTTTCAGTTCAGCCAACTCGCGCGCGATTTGCTCTCGATAAACCGGTTTTAAATTAATGACATACACCGGACAGTTTTTGTGTCCGAATTTCGCTAATTCTTTTTGCAGTTTTTTCGGCGTAAGATGGTGCGAAGAATAGGCAATATCGTCCAGTTCATCTGGAAAAGCGCATTCAACGAGCAGCGCGTCGAGCGTTTTTTCCGCGTTCAAAACCTGCCAGAACCTGTCCGTTTCCGCCGTGTCGCCGCTGACCGCAATTTTCGTTTTTGAATCCGAGACGACAAAACCGACCGACGAAACTTTGTGATTGACTTCGATTGCTTTGAAATTCAGATGCGCCGCCTTAAAATCCTTTTCCGGCTGAAATTCAAGATAACGCAAAACCTCGCCGTGTTTATTTTTCAACTCCGTAAAACGCGGATACACCGACCAGTTAAAAATATGATTGTCGAGAATTTCGATAACGTCCGCCGTCGCATAAATGCAAATCGGCTCGCGCAAGGTCGCAAATAAATCGTCAATAAAAAGCGGCAGTCCGGCGATATGGTCGAGATGCGCGTGAGTTAAAACCACGTCCCTGATTTTCTCTCTTTGAATTTTATTTGCCGCCGTCGCCAGACTTCCGGCATCAATCGCCACGCGGTCATCAATTATCAAACAAGACAAATGCTGTTGCGCGGTCGCGCAGCCGTTCGCGTCAAAAGTTGTCGGCAAAAGCTGCAATTTCATCAAAATTATCTGGCGCAGGTTTGCGCGCGTCCGCCGTCAATTTCATAAGTCGCGCCGGTTATCCACGACGCTTTTTCCGAAGCCAGAAAATAAATCAGTTCTGCAACTTCGCTTGCTTCGCCAATCCTGCCCAAAGGGTGCGTCGTTTTTGAATGTTCGAGAAACGTTTCGTAATTTTCATCCGCCATTCCGCCACGTTTGTGCAAATTTGTCACAATCACGCCCGGATTTACGGCGTTGACGCGAATGCCTTTCGGCGCGAGTTCGAGCGCGGAGCATCTGGTCAACTGGTCGGTCGCCGCCTTTGAGACGCAGTATGCCAGAACACCTGGAAAGGCGCGAAGTCCGGTCACGCTCGAAACATTGACGATATTCCCCTTAGTTTTTTCGAGATGCGGAACGCATTTCTGCATCATATAAAACACCGCCCGCAGATTTATGTCGAGCATTTTGTCCCAATCGTCGAGCGTCGTCGTTTCAATTGAGCCGTTTTTGATAATTCCGGCGGCGTTCACCAAAACATCGATGCCGCCGGAATTTTCGGCTGCGTCGGCAACCAATTTATCGACCTGCGTGGTTTCAAGGATGTCGGCAAGCGCGGGTTTAATCACGCCATCTTTCCCTTGCGCTTCTTCCTGAAGCAAAGTCAATTCCTTTTGATTTCTGCCGACTGCAACAACCGTCACGCCGCTTTCGATAAATTTTAAAGCCGTCGCCCGACCGATTCCAGAACTTGCTCCCGTTACAATAACTGTTTTTTTTCGCATAAATTCCGAGTTATTTATCGAAAGCATCTTATCATAAAACCGGCTGTTTGATTTGCCGAAATCAAACAAAAAAGCGGGACAACTTGCGACAAGCTGCCCCGTGTAATTCGCCGGAGACTATTTTTACAGCGATAAAATTAAACTAATCTGCCGGTAACTTCAATTCATCACGGCTAAATTTAATTTGTCCCGCAAAATAAAATCCGTTTCTATTTTTCCTGACTACGCTCCGTTCGTCTGCGCCGGCGGAATGAGCAGTTCAATCGCCTGTTTGGTTTCATCGCGCCGTCTCTGCTGAAATTCGCTAACCCAATTCGTGACCGTGACAACCATTTCGCGCGCCGCCTGCTGCGTGGTTTTCTTTTCCGCTTCCGCGTCTTTCGGCAATTCAGCCGATAAATTTTTCGCGCCCTTTTTAATTACTCTTATTTTTGCGTTGGTAGTCATATTACCCTGTATCTTTATAAATCCGTTATAAATCCGTTTTGTATTATTGCTTTTAGAAACTATTTGTCTCTTGACTTCAATTATCTAGCAACTTCGATGCCACATCTCCGACGGTAGTAAAATTTATTTTTGCCGTCTCGGTTTTTAATTTGCAATGTGCAATCTTCGCTGAAGATTTTCGCGCTTTGCCAAATACGGATAAACGATTTTTTATTCCGGCAAGTTTCATCTTTTTCGCCCGCGCCTTTGTTTTTCGGCTTTTTATAAACACTAGTTTGACTTAAAAAATCAATAATTTTCGCGGCACGCCCGTTGCCATTTTTGAAGGCGATGAAACTTAGCGATTTTTTAATAATTTATCTGGCTTGCGGCGCGCCGCTCGGCGTGTATTTTTTTCTCCAGCACCGGAACAAACAGAATCCGGTCAGAATTTATCTGCAATCTTTTGCGCTGGTTTTTGTTTGGATTCCCTACGCCGTTCGCCTGCTGCACGATTTTATTACAAAGCATTTCCGGCAAACGTCTCCCAAAAAATCCGCTGGCAAACCGGAAGATTTGCAGAAAAAGATTTCGCAGATTTTGTTCGAGTCCGATTCAAACATTTCCGTTTTTGAATTCCGCGAAATTATCGAACGCTACATTGGTTTAACGACCGCAAATAATTCGGCTGACGATTTTCCGTCGAAGCGGGACGAAGAAATTTTTCGCGTCGCGCTCAGGCAAAACGTCAAACTCGGCGCGGAGTGTCTGCGGCGGCGCAACCGTTTGCGGGTTGAACGTCATCAAACTTTAGCGCGCGCGGATTTTTTACAACTCGTCCATAAATTAAGTTATTCGGTTGCGGAAACGGAAAAACTTCATTCTTTAACAATTGAATTTGTTAAAACTCTGGGCGATACCGAAGCGCAAAAATCGTTGGACAAAATTTTCGAGAAAATCCTGCAAATCGGAAATAAAAATCCCGTCCAACATTTGGAGAAAGAAATATGGACAACGACCGAACACAAACAATCGACCGCCCGCAAAATGCCGGTTCGTTTGTAAATTTTGCAGACAATGATTCCGGCGAAGAAGGTTTAAACGCCCTGCTCGCCGCCAACGCGGAAATCGCCCGCGAAAAAACGCTTTTTCAAAACTATGGCGAACAGTTCGAAGCGTCGCTGATGAAAAATCCGCTGACGACCGAAAAGGCGTTCGCTTATTTTGGATTGCTGCTTGGAATCTTTCCGCCCGCTTCGATTTTTCTTAAAATGTTTCATAAAAATATCGAACCCGGCATCGTCGTTTTATTCGTATTTGTAAATCTGGTGTGCGCGGTGGCAGGTTATTTTTCAGGGAAACTAATCGGAAGAATGGCGCGAGCGGTCGAAAATTATTCGTGGAATAAGATGCTGTTGCTGCTTCCGCTGATTGGGATTTTGTGGGGAATAATCGCGGGCGGAATCGGCGGAATTTTCATTTTCGTCATCGGCGCGATTTTCGGAGCGTTTATCGCCGCGCTGGTCGGCAGCGTCGCCGTTCCAGCTTTTACGATTTTTCACCGTTTGCTGAAATGCGGCGAAATGATTGAGCGAAAACATTTCCTGCCGCTCGCGTTCGGCATTACTTTTATTGTCTCGGCATTCATTTTCGGCTTGTAATTTTCGCCGGAAGTATCTATTTTGTGTGTAACAATTTATTAACGCGCGGCGGTATTTCCGGTGAAGCTATTTTTTCTTTTTCTAATTCTATTTGTTTTTTCAACTGAAACTTTTGCCCAGAAAAGCGATTATCAATCGTGGAATGATTTGCAGTTAATTCTTCCGCTTAAGACTGTTAAAGATTCAAAAAATAAAAAAGTCGATAAAATCGTTTTGAATCTCGACGGCGTTCTGCGACTGGGGCGCAATGTTTCCTTTCCGGTTGACGACCGCGTTTCCGCTTCGCTCGATTTTCGCGTCAACAAATTTCTGAAACTTTCCCCCGGCTATTTGTATCAGAGATTCGAGCAGATTCCGCATCAGAGAAGTTACGCGACTCGCCTCTCATTTGCCGCAAATCTCGAAAAGAAATTCGATTTATTCTCGCTCCGGCATCGCAGTATGTTCGAGTATAGATTCCAAAATTTTCGCCCGAACACGCAAGTCTATCGCGCCCGTTTTCAAATCGCTTATTCCTTAAAACACAAGGAAAAAGAAATTTTCGCGCCGTTTGTGTCCGAAGAACGCTTTTATGATTTTCAATTGCACAAAGCCAATAGAAATGAATTTTACGCCGGAATCACGCGCAGATTAACCCCGAAAGTTTCGCTCGATTTATTTTACATCCGGCTCGATGCCAAGCCGGTCAACGCCAACGCGCTCGGCACGAATTTAAAAATCAGGTTATGGTAAAATCCGAAAAAGATTTTCTTAAACCGCGATGCTTTTACTGCTTTACTTATTTTCTCTGTTTCTGTTAGTTCTGCTCGGATTTTATGTTTTCGTCGCAGACCCTCGAAAACGCGCTCATCAAACTTTTGCCGCCTTTATCGCTTTTCTCGCGCTCTGGACAATTAAGGACATTATTTTGTGGGGTTTTCACGCGGCTGACGACACGGCGAATTGGTGGGCTGCTGCAAGTTTTGTCATCGCGCTGTTGATGCAATGCTCGCTGGTTGTGTTTGCGTGGGTTTTTCCTGAAAACTCGCGCACGCCGCGCCGCAAAGCCGTTGTTCTTTTCGCGCCGTCTCTGGTTCTGATTCCCGCCGCGTTGTTCGGGCTTTTGTGGCGCAAAGTCGGTTTTGTCGAAAACAAATTTGAAATTGAACTTGCGCCGCTCGCGTATGCTTTTGTGATTTATGTTTATGCGATTTTCGCTTACGGCGTGTGGATTCTGTTCAAGAAATATCGTAAATATCGCGGAACGCAGCACGGGCAGCAAACCGGCGCGATTTTGTGGGCGGTCGTCATCACCGCGATTTTAAAAACGCTGGCGAATATCGTTTTACCGTTTTTCGGCAACTACGAACTGCTTCCATACAGCACGATTTTCGTTCTGCCCGGCGTTTTGATTTACGCTTACGCGATTTCCAATTTCAAACTTTTTTCCCTGCAAACCGCGCTCAATCAATTCGAGCTTTTTCCGATAACTTACAAAATTGCTTTGAGCATCGCGTCCGTTGCGATTTTGAGTTTCGCGCTTTTTCAAATTCCGATTGTCTGGTGGGCGTTTCAAAACGGCGGAAGCGCGGAAGCGTGGCGCAAATATCTGGTGTTCAGCGTCATTTCCGCGCTCGTGCCAAATTTGATTTTGGTGCTGCTCGTCGTTCGTTCGATTTCGCGCCCGCTTCAGCGCATCACGCTGGCGGCTGTGCAGGTGACAAACGGCGATTACGGAACTGAAGTTGACATTCGCCGGAGCAACGACGAAATCGGTCTGCTCGCTGAATCGTTTAACGAGATGAGCCGCAAAATGGCGGACGACATCGAACAGCTTCGACAGCTAAACGAGCAGCTTATCCGCACCGAAAAACTCGCCGCGACCGGAACTTTGGCGGCAGGCGTGGCACACGAAGTCAATAACCCTCTGGCTTCGATTTCATCCTTGATTCAGATGATGCAAAGCCAGTCGAATCTGGACGAAGAAACAAAAGAAAAACTTCGCTTAATCTCGACGCAGATTACGCGCATCGCGCAGGTCACAAAAGATATGATGGATTTCGCGCGCCTCTCGCCCGCCGCTAAAAGTCTGATTAACGCTAATGAAACGATTGAAAAAAGTTTGCGTCTGGCAATTTTTGACAAACAGTTTCAAAGGCTGGAAATAAAAAAAGATTTAGCAGAAAATTTGCCGCAGATTTTTGCCGATGCCGACCAGTTGCAGCAGGTTTTTCTGAATTTATTTTTAAACTCGCGCGACGCGATGCCTAACGGCGGCAGACTGAAAATCAAAACTTTGGCGGACGCTTTTTCCGTGCGGATTGAAATCGCCGACGACGGTTTCGGTATTGAGGAAAAAAATTTGAAAAAGATTTTCGACCCGTTCTTTACGACCAAACCGACCGGCAAAGGCACTGGTTTAGGTTTGGCGGTTTGTTACGGAATCATCACAGCGCACGGCGGAAAAATTGACGTTTGGACAAACAAAACCGGCGGCACGACATTTTCAATCGCTCTGCCGCAGACTGAAAAGCCTAGACTGTAAAGCGCAAACATCCTGTCCGCGCTCACAATCTCTGCGCGACTAATAATAAAACGCTAAAACTTCGCTCTCTCACGCAGTTTCGGCAAAATTCGATTTAATCTTCTGTATTTTCGTGTTAAATTTTTGGAATGGATAGATTTTTAACCGAACAGCAAAGAGACGAGATAAACGAAACGCTCGAAAATTTAGGGGTCGAATACGGAATACCGCTAAAAAAATTCGACAATATAATGTTGAGCGGCGACCCGATGACAATTATTTATAATCACGAAGTCGTCGGCTTGTGTAAATCGGAAATAACGACAAAGTATTTTGAAGACGGCGATAAAGATGCGTTGAGAGAATGTATGCGCGAAGCCGTCCTTAAACTGCGCGAACAACTCGCGCAGAAAAATCAATCGTAAAACCATTCTTAATTACTGTTTTTCGTAAAACGCGCAAAGCGATTTTTAACAAATCGTCTTGTGCAGAAAGTTTTCGTTTGATGCGGCACTCTTTGTGCAAAAGTCTGCCGCGTTCGTGAGAGCGCACGGGCGAGCCGCACACTTATCCGGCGAGTGTTTCCGCATTTTCGGCAAAAGCATTTTTAATGTCATTGCCGTTGTGCTAATCTGCTTTTGCTTTTTCAATTTTTTATTCATTTCAAAAACAAAATATGCTTGCAACCGTTTTTCTTTCGTTTCTTTTTCTGTTTCAGACTCCTGAAGCTGCGCCGATGCCGCCGACCGCAACGCCGACTCCGGCATCGCAGCCCGTCACAACCACGACGACCACGACCAAAACCACGCCGCCCGTCTCAATCGCGCAGATGCTCGACGAGCCGACTTCGGTTCAGAAACACACGATGCGCGTCGGCGGCAAAACTTTAAATTACACGACGACCACCGGCTATATGCCGATTCGCAACGCGCAAACCGGCGAAACCGAAGCGAAAATGTTTTATATCGCTTACACGATGGACAATCCGCCCGCGCGTCGTCCGCTGATGTTTTCGTTTAACGGCGGACCCGGCTCGGCGAGTGTCTGGCTGCATCTCGGCGCGATTGGTCCGAAACGCGCGAAGATGAATGACGACGGAACACTGCCCGCCCCGCCCTACGAATTAGTTGACAACGATTCGACGTGGCTTGCCGATACCGACCTTGTTTTTATAGATACCGTCGGCACTGGTTATTCGAGAGCGTTAAAACCCGAACTTGGCGCAAAGTTTTTCAGTTTGAACGGCGACATCGAATCGGTCGGCGAATTTATCAGAATGTATTTGGGGCGCGAAAATCGCTGGATGTCGCCGATGTTCGTCGTCGGCGAAAGTTACGGCACGACGCGAGCTTCGGGTTTATCAAACTGGCTGTTTAATCACGGCATCGGTTTGAACGGAATTCTTTTAATCTCGACCGTCATGAATTTTCAAACGATTCGTTTTGCCGACAACAACGATTTGCCGCTCGAATTGATTGTGCCGTCTTACGCGACAACCGCCTGGTATCACAAAAAACTCTCGCCCGATATGCAGGCAAAGCCCGTCAAACAAGTCGCCGCCGAAGCCGAAGATTTTGCGATGAACGAATACGCGCCCGCGATGATGCGGATTGACCGCCTTTCCGAACAGGAACGCGAAAATCTGGCGGATAAATTTAGCCGCTTTACCGGATTGAGCAAAACCTACATCGAACAGAATAATTTCCGCGTCGAACTCGGCAAATTTATGAAGGAATTATTGCGCGACCAGCGCAGAACCGTCGGCAGACTCGACAGCCGCTTTTTAGGAATTGACCGCGACGCGGGCGGCAGCGAAGCAAACGACGATCCTTCGATTAACGCGATTCGACCGCCTTATACGGCAGCTTTTAATGAGTATGTGCGCCGCGATTTGGGCTTTAAAACCGATTTGGAATACTACCTCTTGGGCGGCGGAGTCGGACGCTGGAATTACAGTATCGATAACGGCTACGCCGACACTTCGATGCCGCTCAAAGACGCGATGGCAAAGAATCCGTATATGAAAATTTTTATCGGGCAGGGTTATTACGATATGGCAACGCCGTTTTTCGCCGCCGAATACACCGTTTCGGCAATGAATCTCGACCCGACATTACGCAAGAATATCGAGTTTAATTACTACGAGGCGGGACATATGATGTATATCGAAAAGAATTCGCTCAAAAAAATGCACGACGACGCGGCGCGGTTTATTCAATCGTCAGTTAGGTAATAAGTAATTGGTAGTTAGTATTTGTTTTATTTCTTTTAACTTATTACTTTAGGAGTTACGCAGTTGAAACATTGTTGAACAAAGCTTTATTGAAAATAAAAGACTTGCGGGAATTCGTATTTTTCAAAAAGGCTCGTAAATTGTTGATTTTTCGTTCAACTGCGTAACTCCTATACTTATCACCTATTTCTTATTACCTGCTTAGTGTTTAGTGTTTCCCGCCAGCAGATTAACGGCGTGCTGGAGAACGGATTTGATAACTTCAAAACATTCCTGCACGCCTTTGGGCGAACCTGGCAAATTGATAATCAGACATTTTCCGCGAATGCCGCACACGCCGCGCGACAGCATTGCCGTCGGCGTTTTTTTCGACGTTTCAAGACGCATCGCTTCGGCTAATCCGGGGGCTTCTTTTTCAATCACGGCAAGCGTCGCTTCGGGCGTTTTGTCGCGTTCTGCAAAACCCGTTCCGCCGGTCGTGAAAATTAAATTTACGTCGGCGCGCGCTGACAAATCGGAAAGAGTCTGATGAACGTTTTCAAAATCGTCAGAAACAATTTTTTTCTCGACAACCTCCGCGCCGATTGCGAGCAGCAAACCGACCAGCGTGACACCTGAAAGGTCATTATTTTCGTGGCGCGTGTCGCTGACCGAAACGACCGCCGCTTTTATCTGAATATCATCCGCCATATTTTATAAAATCCTTGAGCCAGCATCTGTCCATGACGACCAGCAATCCGGCATCTGCGGCGCGTTTTGCAGCGGCTTTGTCAATCACGCCTTCCTGCAGCCAGACGGCTTTCGCTCCCGTTTTTATCGCTTCGTCCACGACCGCGCCCGCTTCTTCAGAACGACGAAAAATATCGACAAGTTCAATTTTTTCTTCGACCGCCGAAAGATTCATAAACGCTTTTTCGCCCAAAATCATTGACTCATTCGGATTAACGGGAATAATTCTGTAGCCTTGTTTTTTCATAAATGCCGCCACGCCGTTCGACGGGCGCATCGGATTTGAAGACAAGCCGACGACGGCAATCGTTTTGCATTCGTCAAAAATTCGTTTGATAATTTCCGGTTCGTCCATTTTATTTTTCAACATTGCAAACTAAAACTATTATTATATTAGCTTAAATCATTATGTTCAAAAAAGTCTTAATTTTATCGGCGGCGGTCGGTGCGGGACATCTGCGCGCGGCTGAGGCTCTGGAAAAAACTTTCAAACAATCGGGCGCGGCATCGGAAATTAAAAACATAGACGTTTTAAATTTCACGAATCCGCTTTTCCGCAGGCTCTACGGCAAAGCGTATCTTGAGATGGTCAACACAATGCCCGAAGTTTTGGGCTGGATGTATGACACGCTCGACAAGCCTTGGAAAAATGAAAAACGCAGATTGGCTTTGGACAGATTAAACACGCAGCCGCTCATCAGATTTCTAAAAAATTACCAGCCGGACATCGCCGTCTGCACACATTTTCTGCCGTCGGAAATTATCTCGTGGCTTCGGGCGAAAGAGAAAATAAATTTTCCACAAGCCGTCGTCGTGACCGATTTCGACGCGCACGCAATGTGGCTCTGCCATCATTTCGAGCAGTATTTTGTCGCCCTTCCCGAAACAAAAATCCATCTCGAAAAACTCGGCATTCCGCCGGATAAAATTACAGTTTCGGGAATTCCGATTGACCCGATTTTTGCCGAGTCGAAAGACAAATCTGCGATGCGCGAAAAATACAATCTGGCGAAAGACAAATTGACGATTCTCGTTTCGGCGGGCGGTTTCGGTGTCGGCAATATCGAAAATCTTTTACAGGCTTTAAGCGAACTGCAAACTCCCGCGCAAGTTGTGGCAATCTGCGGGCGCAACGAAGAATTAAAAAACAAACTTGAAAAACTTTCCGTCGAAAAACTGAATAACGAGCGCGTTACGTTCAAACCAATCGGCTACACAAAAGAAATGGACGAATATATGTCGGCGGCTGATTTAATTGTCGGCAAACCCGGCGGATTGACGACGTGCGAAGCGTTGGCGAAAGGTTTAATTTTCGTCGTCGTCAATCCGATCCCCGGACAGGAAGAACGAAATTCCGACCATCTTCTGGAAAAAGGCTGCGCGATAAAATGCAACAATCTGCCCGTTCTGGCTTATAAAATTGACGCGCTCGTAAAAGACAAAAAACGTTTTGCGACAATGAAAGAAAATGTCAAAAGATTCGCGCGTCCAAACGCCTCGCGCGAAATTGTCGAAAAACTTTTATCTTTATGAAAATTCCGATTTCACGCGTAATTTGACTGGAAACTTTCGGTGTATTTTCGAGATACAAAAAGAAGTGCGCCGCACTCTTAATCGCAAGCGCGGCGCAAAACAGTTACTGTGCCTTTAAAACCCAGCCGTTCGGGTCAATCGTATATTGCGCGTCCGCCGGAAGCGGAATCGTGACAGTTCCGTTCGGCATTTCGTAACGCTTTGTTTCGCCTGCGATTTTCACTTCGACCGGCATCGGAAACGGCAGATTATTCGGCGTTTCCCAATGCAAAACTAATTGATTCGGCTTCGTTTCGGCAACGAGTTTCGGCAGAGCGGGCTGGCGCAAATAAACTTCAAAAAACCATTCGAGTTTTTTGCCCGACTCCTTTTCAGCCGTCCGCATAAAATCGTCGGTCGTCTCGAAATGAAACTGCCTTCCGTCGGTGACTTTTTCCATTTCGGGAGTCGGATAAGTCGTTCGACGAAGCGATTTGAAAAACGCATCGTCGCCGATGTAAAAACGCAAAGTATTTAAAATCAGCGCGCCTTTGCCGTAAATATCGCCGTCGCTTTTTGTGTAATCGGGCGGCAGCATATAAATCTGCGTCGTCGTCTGCGGTTCGCGCGGCGCGACGGGCTTCAAGTTGTGCAAGCCTTTATAACGCGCTTTCATCGCCGCGAAATACGCTTCTTTGCCTTTCGTTTTTTCGATATAAAACGTATCCATAAACGACTCGAAACCTTCGTGAATCCAGAAGTCGTTCCAGTCGGGCGCGGTCACCAGATTTGCAAACCATTCGTGTCCGAATTCGTGAAACAAAAGCCAGTCGTCGCCGTCGGCGTTGTATCTAAAACCGTTGCCGTAAGCCGTAATCGTCTGGTGTTCCATTCCGAGATGCGGCGTTTCGGCGATGCCGATTTTGTCGGCGCGAAACGGATACGGTCCGAGATAACTTTCAAAAAACGCGACGTATTTTTTGAGCAGATTGACGAGCGATTGCCCTTTGTCGTAATCCTGCGGCAGAACATAAAACTGAATCGGAATCATCTCGCCCGTGATTGATTTCACTTTGTCTTCAATCAATTTATACGGCGCGACGTTCAAGGCGATACCGTAATTTGAAATCGGCTGCGAAACTTCCCAGTTAAAAGTTTTCGTGCCGTCTTTATTGTCAACCACCGATTGCAGTTTTCCGTTTGAAGCCGCGACTAAATTTGCCGGAACTGTAAAATGCAGCGAACTCGTATCGGCTTTGTCGGATGGATGGTCTTTGACCGGAAACCACAAATCCGCGCCGTCATTTTGCACAGCCGTCGCAAACCAGGGCTGACCGTCAGCCGTTTTCGACCAAACAAAACCGCCGACCCACGGCGGATGCGGCGCGACTTTCGGCTTTCCGTCATAAGCCACTCGAACCTCGACCGTTTTTCCGGCTTGTTCGGTTTTCGGAAACGTAATCCAAATTTTGCTCGTCCGTCGTTCAAATTTTAAAGGCGTTTCCTTTTTGCCGCTAACGAGCGTCGCCGATTCGACCGTGTATGGATAATCCAAATCCAGCACGAAATTATCGAGCGGTTTAACAACTAACGCCGTCGCCGTCAAAACTCCTTTGATAGTTTCGTCCGGTACATCAACGCTGACCGCCAAATCATAGTGCTTCACATCATACGCCGCCTGTTCGGGCATCAAAACGCCGCCCGAATCCGTCGGACGCGCTCCTAAATCTCTCTGCGCGTAACCGGACGACCACAGAAACGTTGAAAATAAAATAACGCCGAGCAATTTTCTGAACATAATTATTTTCCCGAATTTTTGAATTGACTCAATGACTATTCCTCTACTTTAACAGTTTCATCGCTACTTGTAATTATTTTTTCAGCCTGTCGAAAAATTTGATTTGCCGTGAATCTCCTGCAAACTTCTGACCGTTATTTCCGCCTGTGATTTTTTCGTCGCAATCGCTTCAATCAACGCTTCCGCGCCCGTGATAGTTGTAACTGCCGGAACGTTAAATTGAAGCGCGGATTTGCGAATCGACTGTTCATCGTAGTGCGAAGTTCTGCCCAAAGGCGTGTTGATAATCAGGGCGATTTCGTTTTGTTTGATATAATCGGCGATGTTCGGGCGACCTTCGTTGACTTTGAAAACGGTTTCGCAATTTAAGCCGACTTCTTTTAAACGATTCGCCGTGCCGTAAGTGGCGATTAAATCGAAGCCGAGTTTATCCAAACGCCGCGCTAAAATGACGGCTTGACCTTTGTCGGAATCGTTGACGGAAATAAACGCTTTGCCGCGCATCGGCAAAACTAAACCCGCGCCTTCCATTGCTTTGCCGTAGGCTTCGCCAAAAGTTTCGCCAACGCCCATCACTTCGCCCGTCGAGTGCATTTCCGGTCCGAGAATCGGGTCAACTCCGGCAAATTTTTTGAACGGAAAGACGGGCGATTTGACAAAGATTTTCGGAACGTTTAGGGCTTCCGGTAAATTAAAATCCGCTAATTTTTTATCGCCAGCCATTATTAAAGCAGCGATTTTAGCGAGCGGAACGCCAGTCGCTTTTGCCACAAACGGAACGGTTCGAGACGCGCGAGGATTGACTTCAATCACATAAACGCGGTCGTCTTTTATCGCCAATTGCAGATTCATCAAACCGACAACTTTTAACGCTTTCGCTAGGTTTCGCGTGTAATGTTTTATCGTTTCAAGATGTTCGGCGGCGATTTTCTGCGCGGGCAAAACCGACGACGAATCGCCCGAATGAATTCCGGCTTCTTCGATATGTTCCTGAATTCCGCAAATGACAACCGCCGTTTCGTCCGCCAAAGCATCAACATCAATTTCGACGGCGCGTTCTAAAAATTTATCAATCAAAATCGGCTTTTCCGGCGAAGCGTCAATCGCGGTTCGCATATATTCGTCCAGAGTCTGTTCGTCATAAACAATCGCCATTGCGCGTCCGCCCAAAACAAAACTCGGACGCACGACAACCGGATAACCAATTTTTCCGGCAATAGTTTTCGCTTCTCCGGCGGAAATTGCCGCGCCGTTTTCGGGCGAAGGAATTTTCAATTCGTCGAGCAGCGCGCCGAAGCGTTTTCTATCTTCCGCCAAGCCAATCGAATCCGAAGAAGTTCCGATTATCGGCACTCCGGCGTTGTGCAGTCTGTCGGCTAAATTCAGAGGCGTTTGCCCGCCGAATTGAACAATCACGCCTTCGGGATTTTCCGTTTCGACGATGTTCATCACGTCTTCAAACGTCAAAGGCTCGAAATACAATCTGTCCGAAGTGTCATAATCGGTGGAAACGGTTTCGGGATTGCAGTTGACCATAATCGTTTCAAAATCCGCGTCGCGCAAGGCAAACGCGGCGTGGCAGCAGCAGTAATCAAACTCGATTCCCTGCCCGATGCGGTTCGGACCCGAACCCAAAATCATAATTTTTCTTCTATCGGTTGGTTCGGCTTCGCATTCTTCTTCGTAGGTCGAATAAAGATACGGCGTGAAGGATTCAAACTCCGCGCCGCAGGTGTCAACCCGTTTATAAACCGGCGCGATATTCAAATCTTTGCGGCGTTCGCGGACATCGTTTTCCGTCGAATTGGTCAGATAAGAAATGCGCCTGTCGGATAAAGCAAATTCTTTTGCGTAGCGCAAAATTTCGCCCGGCACGTCCGTTAAATTTCGCCCGTCAATCCGCGCCTGAAGCTGCATAACTTCCTGCAACTGTTCCAAAAACCAGGGGTCGATTTTCGTCAAACGGTGAATTTCCTCAATCGAATAACCGTTTCTGAGCGCGTAAGTGATATAAGAAAATCTGTTTGAATTAGGACGCGCCAGTTTGCGCTGCAAAACGTGGTCGGGAATGCCTTCGAGCCGCAAAGGTTTGACCGCTTCGAGCGAGCGCAAGCCTTTGAAAAGCGATTCTTTGAACGTGCGACCAATCGCCATCACTTCGCCGACGGATTTCATCTGCGTTCCCAAAACGTCTTCCGCGCCGGGAAATTTCTCGAACGCCCATTTCGGGATTTTTGTCACGACGTAATCAATCGTCGGCTCAAAACTCG
Organism: Pyrinomonadaceae bacterium; assembly: GCA_050996405.1. GTDB lineage: Bacteria > Acidobacteriota > Blastocatellia > Pyrinomonadales > Pyrinomonadaceae > JBPCRW01. Next base: position 18,140 of record JBPCRW010000188.1, read on the forward strand.
CCGGAGTTTTCTTTGTAATGTCGTTCGGAATTTCGTCGAGTGTGTAACCGACGGCAAGTTTTGCCGCGATTTTCGCAATCGGAAAACCCGTCGCTTTTGACGCAAGCGCGGAACTTCGGGAAACGCGCGGGTTCATTTCGATTATTCTGACATCGCCATTTTGCGGGTTGACGGCAAATTGAATGTTCGAGCCTCCGGTTTCCACGCCGACTTTGCGGATGCAGGCGATAGACATATCTCGAAGCCTTTGATATTCGACATCGGTCAAAGTCTGCGCGGGCGCGACCGTTATCGAATCGCCGGTGTGAACGCCCATCGGGTCAAAATGTTCAATCGAACAAATGATAACGACGTTATCGTTTAAATCGCGCATTACTTCGAGTTCGTATTCCTTCCAGCCTAAAATTGATTCTTCGATTAAAACCTGCGAAATCGGCGACGCGGCTAAACCGTTTTTGGCAATTTCCTCAAATTCTTCGGGATTAAAAGCGACACCGCCGCCCGTTCCGCCCAAAGTAAAACTCGGTCTGACGATTGCCGGATACGCGGTCGTTTCGACAATTTTTCGCGCTTCTTCCCAGTTGTGCGCGAATCCGCCTTTGGCGGACGGAATGCCGATTTCGTCCATCGCTTTTTTAAAAAGCTCGCGGTCTTCGCCGATTTTGATTGACTCGACATTCGCGCCGACAAGTTTTACATCAAATTTATCCAAAATACCTTTTTCGTATAAATCAACCGCCAGATTCAGCGCGGTTTGTCCGCCGACGGTCGGAAGCAGCGCGTCCGGCTTTTCGCGTTCGATAATCGCCGAAACCGTTTCGAGCGTTAAAGGTTCGATATATGTTTTGTCGGCAATTTCGGGGTCGGTCATAATCGTCGCCGGATTGGAATTGACTAAAACGACTTCAAAACCTTCTTCTTTAAGAGCGCGGCACGCCTGCGTTCCCGAATAATCGAACTCGCACCCCTGACCGATGACAATCGGACCCGAACCGATGATTAAAATTTTTTGAATGTCTGTTCTTTTTGGCATAGCTTTGAATTTTCGATTATACAAAAAAAACGCGGCTTTTCTTACCGCGTTTATCAATTTTTTCCGAATCCGACGAAAACAGGTTCGGGTTTTAACTCGATATTGAATCTCTCTTTTACTTTCGCTTGAATCTCGTCTTTCAAATTTAAAATATCTCTTGCCGTCGCGTCGCCTAAATTGACGATTGCCAGAGTGTGTCTGGTCGAGATTCCGGCGTTTCCGAGTTTAAAACCCTTGTGAAATCCGCTTTGTTCAATCAGCCACGCGGCGGGAATTTTTACCGTTTTTTCGTCAACTTTAAATTGCGGAACTTTTTCGATTTTTAAACTTTCCGCCTTTTCTACAACTTCCGCGAACTTTTCGTTTGTGACAATCGGATTTTTAAAAAACGAACCCGCGCTTTTTGAATTCGGGTCGCTCTTACGAATAATCATTGATTTGGCGCGGCGAATTTTGAGAACGGCGGCGCGCGTTTCTTTTAACGTCGGCGTTCGCTCGCCGAAAAATTCGCGCAAATCTCGATAAACAATTTTCGGCGCGCCGTTTTGCTTCAAAACGAAAACTACATATAAAACGATGTAGCGATTTTTCTCCGTCGTGTTGAAAATGCTCGCGCGATACGAGAATTGACAGTCGGCGTTTCGCATTTCAAAAACTTCTCCGGTTTTTCTATCCAGCACGGAGACGACCAAAATCGTTTCCGAAACTTCCTGCCCGTAAGCCCCGACGTTCTGAATGGGAGTCGCGCCGACAAGTCCCGGAATGCCGCTTAAACATTCGAGTCCGGCAAGATTTCTATTCACGCAAAATGTGACGAACCTGTCCCAATCTACGCCCGCGTCAACTCTGATGAAAACGTTTCCGTATCTTTCGATTACGGTTGCGATGCGCCCGCGATTGATATGCAGAACAAGCCCGTCAAAGCCGTCGTCGGAAATTAAAACGTTGCTACCGCCGCCGAGAATAAAAAGCGGCAAATTATTTTTTTCGGCAAATTCGACGGCTTCGATTATTTCATCCCGCGTTTTCGCTTCGACAAAAAAACGCGCCGCGCCGCCGACTTTTAGAGTGGTCAGCGGCGCAAGCGGAATATTTTCCTGAAGTAACAATTTCGTTTGTAATTTCGTCAAAACCGGATTTCCCCCGATATTTAAAAAGGCAATTTCGGCAGTTTGTTAATCGGATTTTTCTGCTGAACTTTGTTTTTCACGTCATTTGCGGGATTCGTCAAAACCGCTCCTTTGATAATCAAATCGAGGTCTCTCGAAAGCCCTCCGGCATTGAGTTTTTTAAGTTTTTCCTGCGCCTTTTTCGCTTCTTTAATATTGCCGCGACGATATTCCGCTTCGCCCAGATTATACCAGCCGGGCGCGAAATTATCGTCGAGTTGCGTGGCGCGTTTGAAATAGCGGACGGCGTTTTCAAGGTCGTTAAGCTGACGATACGCCAGTCCGAGTTCGTTGTTTGCCGGAATCCAGTCTTCTTTTAACTCGACGGCAACTTTCAGGGCGGCGACCGCGCCTTGAAAATCGCCCAAATCGGTTGAAGTAACGCCCAGATTTAAAAAGGCGGCGCGGTATTTCGGATTCAATTCCGTCGCTTTCTGCAAAGCGATTTTGCCAAGCTGCAATTTCGATTTGGCGGCGGCATCGTCCTTTTTCACTCGCGTATCGAGTTGCGCGGCGTTGTAATAAGCCCAGCCGAGATTCGTGTAATCCGCCGCGTCCGGGTTTATACTGACGGCGATGTTTAATTTTTCGATAGCCAGATTAAATTTCGCTACATGCGCCAGACAATACGCCCAGTTGCTGTAAAGGTCGGCATCGTTTTTGATGGTCAGCGCGGCAATTTCATATTTACTGTTGGCAAGCGCGAAATTCTCGGCGCGTGTTGCCGGAACTGTGGAATTCATCGCTAATCGACGATAAGTTTCGGCTAAATTGTAATATGCCTGACCGTAATCGTTTTTGAGTTTGATAACTTTATTGTAATCGTCCGCCGCCGCTTCGTAATTTCCCTGATTGTAATTTGCCACGCCCATATCAAACCACGCTTCGACATAATTCGGGTTGATGGCGACGGCTTTATTGTATTCGGCGATTGCGTCCGGCTTACGATTGTCCAGACGATCGTAAGTTGCGCCCAAATAATAGTGCGCTTCGGCTGAATCCGGTCGAACTTTAACCGTCTGATTCAGCGCGGAAATCGCTTCGTCATTGTTATTTTGCTTAAAGCGCACCAGACCGAGATAATACCGCGCGTCCGCATCGTCCGCGTTTGCCGCCGACGCTTTGGATAAATAATTATCCGCCTGCGCGATTTCGCCTTTTTGATAATACAAAATTCCGAGCGGCGCGTAAATTTCCGTTAAATTTGGATTTAACGAAATGGCTTTTTCGTAATTCGTCAGAGCCTTATCGCCGTCTTTCGCCGCGTCGTAAGCATCGCCGAGTCCGGCGTAGGCGGCGGCGTTTTTATCGTTTAACTGGACGGCTTGCAGATACAGCGGAATCGCGGCGGCGGGAGAATTTTTTTCGGATGCGTCATCCGCCTGGCGCGTGTAGGCTTCGCTCAAACCGAGTTTGGCGTTGGTGTTTTTCGGATTAAATTCGAGCGCGACTTTAAAATCTTCGACGGCTTTATCGAAATCGTTTCTGTCCAGATAAGTTTCCGCCGCGCCAGCCGCCATCAGCGAATTTTGTTCGTCGGAAACTCTCGCCGGTTGATTGATTTTCCGCCCGCCGTTATTTCTGGGCGTTTTGTTGACGGCAACCGTGTTCGGGTCAACCGGCTTGGTTCGCGTGCGCTGCGTTTTGGCGACCGTATTTGCCTGCACAAATAATTTCCTGCGCATTTCCCTGCGTTGCGCGTCTGTTCTGCTCACCGAATTGTTGCGAAAAGCCGCTTTGGTCTGCGCCGCTTTTCTTGACTGGCGAAAAACGAAGACGCTCGAACCGCCCGAAATATCTTCGGAAGTGACAATATCCTGCGCTTTAACGGGAAGGCTGCCCGCCAAAAGTGTCCAGATGATAAATGTCGAAAAAATCGCTTGCTTCCACTGTTTTCTCACGCTCATGACAAACCTCTCGCTTTCACAGAAAATTGTTTTGTATTTTACTCCGCTTTTCTGTTCGTGCAAACCTTTATTCGCCCGTTTTGACAGTAATTGACGCTTTTTCCGTTTTCTTTTGCCTTCGCGCCGCGCCGGATAATTCTACTTGCTATCTTTCAAACACTCGTCTAAATTAAACTTTACCAATTATTCTAAGACTAAAGTCCAGAGTTTAAAGCCGCAAAGACTTTGGACTTCGGACTCTGAACTTTGGACTTTTTATAAAAGGAGATTTTTGCCGTCTATGAAAGCATTTACAACCGAAAATATTCGTAATGTCGCGGTCATCGGACACGGCGACGCGGGTAAAACCCAGCTTGTCTCGTCCTTACTGCACGTTTCGGGAGCGACCACCCGTTGGGGAAAAGTTGCCGAAGGCACGACCGTCACCGATTACGACGAAGATTCAATCGAGCGAAAAGTTTCGCTGAACAATAATTTCGCGCATCTCGAATACAAGGACACGAAAATAAATTTGATTGACACGCCCGGTTACGCCGCGTTTGTGACGCACGCGCGTCCAGCTTTGCGCGTCGCCGATTGCGCTTTAGTTGTGGTTGACGGCGTGAACGGTATCGAAGTTCAAACCGAAAAAACCTGGCAATACGCCAACGAATTTCTGCTGCCGCGTTTGATGGTCATCAACAAAATGGACAAGGAACGCGCCGATTTCGGTCACGCGCTCGATACCGCGACGCAGAGTTTCGCGCGTTCAATCGTGCCTTTTACATTGCCAATCGGACAGGAAGCCGATTTCAAAGGCGTGGTTGATGTCGTTCATCAAAAGGCTTATGAATTTGACGTTCACGGCAAAGCAAAAGAAATTCCGATTCCCGACGAAGGGCGCGAAGTTTTCGACAAAACGCACGAAAGATTGATTGAAATCGTCGCCGAATCAGACGACGCGCTGCTGGAAAAATATTTTGAAAACGGCAGCTTGGACGACGAAGACGTTTATCCGAATCTTTCAAAAGCGATTGCCGCCAGCAAACTTTGCCCCGTCTATGCGGTATCAAGCGAAACGCTCGTCGGACTTTCGATTTTGCTCGACCATCTTGTCGAATTCGCGCCGAATCCCGCGACTCACGAAGCCGAACACGGTTTTAAAGACGCGGAACAAACCGAACAAATAGCGCGAAAATATTCTGCAAACGAACCATTTTCGGCGTATGTTTTTCGCACGATTGCCGACCCGTTCGCGGGCAGAATCAACGTCATAAAAGTCGTTTCGGGAAAAATCGCATCGGACGCGACCGTTTTTAATTCTTCGCGCGACACTTCCGAAAGACTCGGCGCGCTGCACGTTATTCAAGGCAAAACTCTGGACAAAGTGAACGAAGCGCAAACGGGTGACATTATCGCCGTCGTCAAATTGCGAGACACGCAAACCGGCGATACTTTAACAGATAAAGCGAATTCAATTGTCTATCCGAAGGTCGAATATCCCGAAGCCGCAATTTCGTTCGCTATTGAGCCGAAATCACGCGCCGACGAAGAAAAAATTTCCGCCGCGCTGCACAAAATTTTAGAAGAAGACCCAAGCCTGCGTTTCGACCGCGACGCGCAAACCAAAGAATTTATTTTGTCCGGTTCGGGTCAGCTTCATATCGAAACGGTAGTTGATAAATTAAATAAACGTTATCACGTCGAAGTCGCCTTGCATCCGCCGAAAGTTCCATATAAGGAAACGATTACGCAGCAGGTCGAAGTGCAGGGACGACATAAAAAACAATCCGGCGGGCGCGGGCAGTTCGGCGACTGCAAATGTGTTTTTGAACCTTTGACGCGCGGCGCGGGTTTTGAATGGGTTGATAAAATTTTCGGCGGCGCGGTGCCGCAGAATTTTCGTCCCGCGATTGAAAAAGGAATCGTCGAAGCGGCGCAAACGGGCGCGATTGCGGGTTATCCGCTCGTAGATTTCAAAGTGACGCTCGTTGACGGCAGTTATCACACGGTTGATTCAGACGAACACAGTTTCCGCGCCGCAGGTAGAAGAGCGTTTCGCGCGGCGATGGAAAAAGCGCATCCGACTTTGCTCGAACCGATTATGGATGTCGAAGTTTTCTGTCCGCAGGAAGTTTCGGGCGATATTATGGGCGACCTGAATTCGCGGCGCGGGCGCGTCGGCGGAATGGATATGCGCGGCAAACAGCAAGTCATCAAAGCGCAAGTTCCGCTCTCGGAAATGCTCGATTATCAGTCAAAACTCAATTCCGTGACGCAGGCGCGCGGCTCGTATCATATGCAGTTTTCGCACTACGACCCGATGCCGCATAACCTATCGCAAAAAGTGATTGACGAAGCGCGCGCGGCAGGCAGAATCAGAATTCACGAAGAGGACGAATAAATTTAACGCTCCGTTCGGCTAAAAGCGGCATCGCAATTATAAAGCGGTGTCGCTTTGATTTTATAAAGACATTCAATTACGTTTATCCCGAACGCTTCACGGCTCGGAGATTTGAAATCATAAAAGTCAAATTTCGCAGGTTGAAAGAACGGATTATTTTAAAATGATTTTAGGAACAATCGGGCTTTTTAAGGCAATCAAACAATGAATAAAAATAACATCGCGCTGGCGATTCACGGCGGCGCGGGAACGATTTTGCGAAGCGAAATGTCCGCCGAACTCGAAGCGGAATATCGCAAAGGTTTGCAAAACGCTTTGCGGAAAGGATGGGAAATTTTGTCGAAAAACGGTTCTGCGCTCGACGCGGTCGAAACGGCGACCGTCGAACTCGAAAATTTTCCGCTTTTTAACGCAGGAAAAGGCGCGGTTTTTACGCACGACGGAAAAAACGAAATGGACGCTTCGATTATGGACGGCGCGAAATTAAAAGCGGGCGCGGTCGCTCTCGTTAAAAACGTTAAAAATCCTGTCAAACTGGCGCGGCTCGTAATGGAAAAAACCGCGCATATTTTACTGGCGGGCGACGGCGCGAACGAATTTGCCGGACAAATGAAAGTCGAATTTGAGCCGGACGATTATTTTTTTACGGACTTTCGTTATCAGCAATTTTTGAAGGCGAAACGAGAAAACATCGTCGGGCTTGACCATTCGACCGTCGAAACCAAACTCATAGAAAAAGAAATTCAAAGCGAAATTAAAATGCCGGACGAAAAAAAATTCGGCACGGTCGGCGCGGTCGCCTGCGATTTTTCGGGAAATCTCGCCGCCGCCACTTCGACCGGCGGAATGACCAACAAAAAATTCGGTCGCGTCGGCGACACGCCGCTCATCGGCGCGGGAACTTACGCCGATAAAATCTGCGCCGTCAGCGGCACCGGACACGGCGAATTTTTTATGCTCAATGTTATGGCTTACGACGTGGCGGCGCGAATGAAATATAAAAATTTGAATCTCGCGGATGCCGCTCAAGAATCTATTAATTATCTGACCGAAATCGGCGGCGAAGGCGGATTGATTGCCGTTGACGCAAATGGAAATATTGCGATGCCGTTTAATTCCGAAGGTATGTATCGCGGATTTATAACGACGGACGGCGATTTGATAGTTGAAATTTATAAGGAAGAAGACAGAAGATAGAAGACAGAACACGAAGCGCAGTAAAAGTAATCAAAAAGTTTTACTGTCCGCTTCCTTCTATCTTCTGTCTTCTTCCTTAATCCTCGACTTCGACGGGAATCGCATTATCTCGATATTCCTTGACGTATTCGATGTCCTTTGTTACGTAATCGGCTAAGGTGACGACGAGTTCGCCTTTGCGCGCGTTTTTGATGGCGGAGTGAATCGCCTCGCGGCTGTCGGGAATAATTTTTATTTCCGCATCGCTTCCGCTTTCTTTTATGCCGGACTGCAAAAGTTCATACATATTTTGCTCGCCGCGCCCGCGCAGATAGTTTCCGCGACGGATGATAACACGGTCGAAGGTTTCACCGGCGATGCGCGCAAATTCTCTGATGTCTTCGTCGCGGCGGTCGCCTGTGCCGTTTAAAACGACGGTGCGATATTTTTGCGGAAGTTTCAAAATGAATTTTTGCAAAGCCGTCATTCCCGCCGGGTTGTGCGCGTAATCCATCAAAACCGTGACATCGCCGATTTCGACAAAGTTTAAGCGTCCGGGCGTTTGCGCCGTGCCAGCCGTGAACGTCGTCAAGCCGTTGCGAATATCTTCAATCGAAACGCCGTGAACGAAACAAGTCAAGGTCGCCGCCAGCGCGTTTTGAATCATAAATCCGGCGCGTCCGCCGAAAGTCACCGGAACGTTCGTCACCTTTTCGACGCGAACTTTCCATTTGCCCTTCATAATCGTCACAAAACCGTTTTCATAAACGCACGAAACGCCGTTGCGCGCCGCGTGTTTCTGCACTCGCGCGTTATCTTCGTGCATCGAAAATAGCGCGATTTTAGCATCGGTTTTACGGCGCATCGCATAGACCAAATCGTCTTCGGCGTTCAGCACGACCCAACCCTTTGAATGAACGGAACGCGGCACGACATTTTTAACGCGCGCCAAATCTTCAAGCGTGTTGATGTCCTTCAAACCGAGATGGTCGGCGGCGATATTCGTGACGACTCCGATGTCCGAATAATCAAAACCGAGACCCGAACGAATAATTCCGCCGCGTGCCGTTTCCAGAACTGCGACTTCGACCGTCGGGTCTTTTAAAACTAATTGCGCCGAAACCGGACCCGTATTATCGCCCGCGACAATCAAATTATTTTGAATATAAGTTCCGTCGGTTGTCGTAAATCCGACGGTGCAGCCGCTGCCTTTGATAATGTGCGCGATGAGGCGCGTGACGGTCGTTTTGCCGTTTGTTCCGGTAATCGAAATTATCGGAATGCGGAAAGGTTTGCCGGGCGGAAACAGCATATCAACGACATGCTCGGCGACGTTGCGACCGATGCCTTCCGAAGGCGCGAGATGCATTCGGAAGCCGGGCGCGGCGTTGACTTCGATAATTCCGCCGCCGTTTTCGCGCAAAGGTTCTGAAATGTTCGGCGCGATAACGTCAATCCCCGCCACATCCAAACCGATAATTTTAGCGATGCGTTCAAACAGAAAAATGTTTTCGGGATGCGCTTCGTCTGTGCGGTCAATCGCCGTGCCGCCGGTCGAAATGTTCGCCGTCGTTTTTAAAAGCAGGCGTTCGCCTTCGGGCAGAATCGTGTCGAGCGTGTAATTGTGAACATTTAAAAGCGTCTCGGTTTGCGCGTCAACGATAATCTGCGTCAAGACTTTTTCGTGTCCGTAGCCTCTGCGCGCGTCTTTGTTTGTTTCGTCAATCAATTGTCCGATACTGCTCTGACCGTCGCCGATAACGTGCGCGGGTGTGCGTTCGGCAACCGCGACGAGTTGATTATTGACAACCAAAGCGCGAAAATCTTCGCCGGTTAATTGTCGTTCGACGATGACGTATTTGCGGCTCGATTTTGAATGGCTTTGGGCGATTTCAAAAGCCTTGCGGACTTCTTCGATTGTCTTTAAACCGACGCTCGCGCCTCTGCCGTGATTGCCGTCCAGAGGTTTGACGACGCACGGAAAACCGACAGTTCGCATCGCGTCTTCGATTTCTTCTTCCGCGCGAATCTGCACGCCTTTCGGCACGGGAACGCCCATTTCGCCCAAAAGTTTTTTGGTCGCGTGTTTGTTGGCGGCGATGTCAACGGCAATCATATTCGTTCTGCCGGTCGTCGTCGCCTGAATGCGCTGCTGGTGAACGCCGTAGCCGAGTTGGACGAGCGACTGGTCGTTCATCCGAATGTAGGGAATGCCGCGCTTTTCCGCTTCTTCGACAATCGAAGCGGTCGAAGGTCCAAAGCGAACTTCCTCACGGATTTCGCGCATTTCCTGAATTTCCCGCGCCAGTTCAAGTTTAATTTCTTCAACCGTTTTTTCACTCGTCAAGTCGAGAAAAAATTTGACGGCGGCGCGCGCGGCGTAGCGTCCGACTTCTTCCTCGAAATAGGCAAAAACGACATTGTAAATTCCGCGTTCGCTCGTTTCGCGCGTTCTGCCGTAACCGACATCCATTCCCGACAAAGTCTGCAATTCTAAAGCGAAATGTTCGACAACGTGACCCGCCCAGGTTCCATCTTTGACGCGCCGAAAAAATCCGCCTTCTTCCTGATAACTGCAGCCGTGCGAAACGAGCGACGGCATCACATCCTTCATTCGTTCATAAAAATCGGGAATTTTATCCGTCGGCTGTTCTTCGTATTCTTCGATGTCGAGCCGCATAATTATCAGCCGCTTCCAATAACCCGACCAATAATTCGCGCCGCGCAAGGTTCTGATTTCAAGAATTTTCATTTTTTTAGTGGTGAGTGGTGAATGGTGAGTGGTGAGTTTCAGATTTTCCACTGTCCACTCACTATTCACCACTCACCGCTAATAAATTATTCAATATCCGGCAGTAAAAATTCGTTCGGCACGGGCAGCGGCTGGCGCGCGAAATAATCATAAACCAGACCGTCGCGCATAATATGAATCTGCGCCCCGCAAATCGAAAATGGCTGAAACTCGTCAACTTCGGCAATCTCGTTATAAGTTATCTGCGAGCCGTCAACAATCGTCACCGTGCCGTCGCCGAAAACTTCCAGCACGCCTTCGTTATCTAAAATTATCGCCGTGTTTTCGTCAATCCCGATGCCGAGATTATAGGGGTTGTAGGCAACCGCCGTAATCAGACGGCTGATGCGCCCGCGCTCCGTAAAATGCTGGTCAATAATAATATTTTTCAGAAAACCGAGTCCGGGCGAAATCTTGACCGAATTTTTTTGCGGGTGCGAAATCGCTTCGCCGCGCACAATCATCGAAGTTGACATTGCCGCCGCGCCCGCGCTCGTTCCGGCTAAAACCAGATTAGTCGTCGAAACCATTTCGCGCAGCTTTTGCGAAAATTTCGTTCCGCCCAGAATTGAAGTCAAACGCATCTGGTCGCCGCCCGTGATAAAAACTCCGGTCACGCCGTCGAGCAGTTCGTCCGCTTCAGCCTGAAAAACGTCCTGCCGCGATGTCGCGCGAAGCACGCGCGGATGCTGAACGCCGAGCCGCCGGAACGCCTGCACATAAATATCCGACGCAAATTCTGGAAAATCCGACGAGACCGGAACAATCAAAATATTCGCCTTTTCCGCGCCGCCCGCCAGTTCCAAAAATTTCCGTAAAATGCGCCGTTCGTTATATTTATCTTCCGCCCCGCCGATAACCAAAAGATGTCCGCCGATGACTTCCCGATGAATCCGATTGTTCATTTTATATGATTGCCGATTATTAAATGATAAATGGTAAGTTTTCGGATTTTCACTTTCCACTTACCATTCAGACTTTCTATGTATGTCAAAGGTATTTCAAACCGTCCCACCCGTCAAGATTGTGAGTAAAAATAAACTTCTTTTTCCAATTCAGCATAAAAATTCGTATCAAATTATCGCGCCTCTTAAAAGATTATCAAATGCTTGCTCAAATTAAGATTTATTGACTTTGCTTTGAAAAGTAGTGTAAAAATAATTCGTTCTATGAAATCTGAAATTCAGTAAAATGCAAAATTTAGCTGTTTCTCGATTGTTCTAAAACTAAGTTTAAGGAGAGGAGAACAAGAATAGATGATAAAGTATAAGATTTACCATGCAATATGTTATTTGTTTCTTTTATCTTGCATGGTTGCAGCGCAAGAAGCGCGGAAAGCACCAGAGCCTGAATATCTCGGTCAACCATATTACTTAGACTCCGCCAGCGAAGCGTTAGTAGCTTTGGATAGGCAAATGGCGGTTACGAAAACAAGCCTCAAGGCACTTGGATACGGCGGCGCGACGGTTGCATATGAAATCAAAGGCAGAAAATCACCCATAAGATTAAAGAGCGATCAGAAAATTGAGTTTATAGTCCGTGTCGCCTCGCTTCAAGCAGATCCCAGTAGTGTCATTCAACTAGTTTCACTCAAAGCGGAAAAGGATAAGCGTAAGTTGGTTACAGGCAAAGTAACGCCTCTGGGATTAGGCGGCTCGACAACAGATCCTAATGCGGGAGCAATGCAGTTTAATGCAAGTAAGTATGGCGAGTCATCGCTGAAGATTGTTCCGGCACAGGCATTAGTTCCCGGCGAATACGCATTAAAGGCTCCGGGTGCTAGTGATGTTTTCTATTGCTTTGGCGTTGATGCTGGTGACGGTAGTTCAATTAAACAGAAATAGTGAATGGCAGAACACCCCGAATAAGTCATTTTAGCAGTCTGTCCACTAGCTTGCCTCTCATCAATTTTATATGGCTTCTTTGAGCGGTCTTTAGCAGGCAACCGCTCAATTCTGCCGTTAAACTTTAGCAATTTTACTTTTCTGTTTTCCATCGCAGCCGCAATCCGCGCCGCACCCGCTTTTCGACGAAAAGGATTTTACTTTACGCAAAAGAATCGAACCGACATAAACGAGCGCGGATAAAATAATGATGGCGACGATGATATTTTGAACGTTCATAAATTAAAGTGGAAAAGTGCAAAAGGTTAAAAGTGCAAAGGCGGCATTGTTATAAACTACATACTTTTTCATTTTTCACTTTTCAACCAAACCCTAAAAGCCTCCCGCCTTGATAAGTCAGAAACGACGCGACGTAAGCCAAGCCGGTCATATAAACGACCATAAAAATTGTCCACGCCCACGAATTTGTTTCGCGGCGGACAACCGCCACCGTGGACATACATTGCATCGCCAGCACAAAGAAAACCATTAAAGTCAGAGCCGTCAAAGGTGTCCATTCGAGCGTTCCGTCGTCGCGTTTCGCATTGCGAAATGCTTCTGTCAAAGTTTCGTTGGCTTCGGTATCCTTTCCGACGCTGTAAATTATACTCAAAGTAGAAATTACCACCTCGCGCGCTCCGAACGACGCGACTAAGCCAACGCCGATTTTCCAATCGAAGCCGAGCGGTTGAATAACAGGCTCAATGAAACGCCCGAATTTTCCCGCGTAACTATTTTTTATTTGCTCACTGGCTTTTTCGTTTTCATCCGTTGGCGTTTCGTCGGATGCGGCAGCCGTTTGCCCACTCTGAATATTTGACACTTGATTTTCGACTGTCGCTTGTCGGGGAAAATAAGTCAACGCCCATAAAACAATGGAAATTGCTACGATAACCGTTCCGGCTCGCTTCAGAAAAACTCCGGCGCGGATAAACATATTTTGCAAAACGTTGCGGAAGTTCGGCATGCGATACGGCGGAAGTTCCATGACGAACGGCGGCGGCGGCGACTTTAAAAGCGTTCGTTTTAAAATAAAAGCGACGATGACCGCGACGACAATTCCCAAACTATACATCGCCAGCATCAAAACCGCGCCGAGCGAAATAAATCCGAAAACGGTTTGTCCGGCAAAAAATGCTGCAATCATTACCGTATAAACCGGCAGCCGCGCCGAACAACTCATAAACGGAGCAATCAAAATCGTCGCTAGACGGTCTTTCGGATTTTCAATCGTGCGCGTCGCCATAATGCCCGGAATCGCGCAGGCGAAACTGCTCATTAAAGGCAGAAACGCTTTGCCGTGCAAACCGAATTTGCTCATTACTTTATCGAGCAAAAATGCGGCGCGAGCCATATAACCCGTATCTTCGCGAATCGAAATAAACAAAAATAAAAGCAGAATCTGCGGCAGAAAAACCAGCACGCCGCCAACTCCTGCAATCACGCCGTCAACGATTAAATCTGTCAAAACGCCTTCGGGCATTTCGACTCTGACAAAATCTCCGAGCGCGCCGAAACCTTTTTGCAGCAAATCCATCGGCAGATTTGCCCACGAGAAAATCGTCTGAAAAACGAGCAGCAAAATCGCCAGCAAAATCACGTAACCAAAAATTTTATGCGTCAGAACACGGTCAATTTTTTCCGACAAATTTCTTTCGCGCGTTCCTTTGTGCTGAACCGATTCCTGATAAACGTCGGAAATAAAATTGTAGCGGGCAAAGATTTTTTTATTGGCGGCGGCATCGTCCGACAAACTTAAATGGATATCGTCTTCGCTTTTGAGATATTCCGAATCGGTGAGCCACGCCAGATGCGGAACGCGCGGTTTTTGCAAAACTTTTCCAACCGCTTCTGATAACTCTTCAACGCCCTTTTTGGTTTTCGCTTTGACCCGAACAACCGGAATCTGCATCAGCGCGGAAAGTTTTTTGGCATCAATATCGAGGCTTTCACTTTCCGCCGTATCAACCATCGTCAGCGCAGCAACAACCGGAATTTTATATTCTAAAAGCTGCGTGACAAGATAAAGATTTCGTTCGAGATTGGTCGCGTCAACCACCGCGACGACAACATCCGGCTTTGGCAAACCCGCAACTTTTCCGGTCAAAACGTCGTGCGCGATTTGTTCGTCGAGCGAGGTCGCGTCGAGACTGTAAAGACCGGGCAAATCAATCAAACGCGCCGTATTTTCGCCTAATTTCCAAACGCCTTCCTTGCGTTCAACCGTCACGCCCGGATAATTCGCTACCTTTTGCCGCAGTCCGGTCAGGGCGTTAAAAAGCGTGGTTTTCCCCGCATTCGGATTTCCCGCAAGCGCGACGAGCAATTGTTTTTTTACGTTTGTTTCCGGCTCGCGGCGTGTTTTAGTCTGAACCGCAATCGCGCTTAATCGATTTGGATTAGTTGAATGAAATGTCGAATTTTGAGGTTTCATTATTTAACTCTGATACTTTGCGCCTCGGAGCGACGGAGAGCTAAACTATAATTGCGGATGCGGATTTCAATCGGGTCTCCGAACGGCGCGGTTTTTACTACTCGCACGGAAACGCCCGGCACCACGCCCATTTCCATCAAACGTTTGGAAATCGCGCCGTTTTCCTGAATTGATAAAACTTTCGCTTCCTTGCCGATTGGCAATTGCGCCAGTGTCGTGTCGTCATTCGTTTGATTTTTCATCTGTCTCACCTTTCGATAAATTGATATTATCCTAATTGAAATCAATTTTCAATTTCAATTGCGACAAAAGCGGAATTTATTTCTGTTCTTTCGGTTCGAGCTATTTTCCGAATTATTTATTTCTCTGTCCCAAGTGTTTCAACTTGGCTGGCGATATCGTCCAAAATTTCGCGCACCGCAGCGCGCGGGTTGTCCGATTTTAAAATCGGGCGACCAATAACTAAATAATCCGCGCCGAGACGGACGGCTTCACCGGCAGACAGAATGCGTTTCTGGTCGTCGTGAATTTCAGACTTCAGACTTTGGACTTTGGACTCTGGACTTCTAATTCCAGGCGTGACGAGTAGAAAATTCTTGTCGGCGATTTCCCGTCGAATCATTTTGATTTCGCGCGGCGAAGCGACGATGCCGCGCAGACCGCTTCCGGCAGAAAGTTTTGCCAGTTTCAAAACCTGCGTTTCGGTGTCGGCTTCGATACCGACTTCGCGCAAAGTCTCATCATTTGAACTGGTCAAAATTGTCACGGCGATAATTTTTGGCACGTTTAAATTTTCCTTCGCGCAAATTTCGCCGACTTTTTCGACCGCGCAGCGCATCATCTCTGTGCCGCCGAGCGCGTGAACATTGAACATCCACACGCCGAGCCGCGCAGCTTCGACGGAAGCGTTTGCCACCGTGTTCGGAATATCATGGAATTTCAAATCGAGAAAAATTTTAACTCCCGCACTTGCCGCTTCGCGCGCAAACGATGCGCCCGCCGCCGTAAAAAGCTGCAATCCGATTTTGAACGCGCCGACTTCATCGCGTAATTCAGCAATAATTTCACGCGCCTGATTCGCGTCGGAAACGTCGAGAGCAACGATAATTTTTTCTTTACACACAGGTTTTAATTCAGATTTTTAAAGAGTTCTTCACGAAAAAGTTTTGTCAAACGAATCGAGCCGCCGGTCAGCAAGCGATTTTTCAAATGCCGCAGGCGCAGAAAAGGCAACGCGGTCGTCAGATTTTCCGGCGCGCGGCGTTTTAAAAATTCGAGACATTGCGCGCCCGTTTCTCTTGACTGCAAAGCCAGTTCGCGCGTTTCTTCCGCTTTTTTTCCATCACTTAAATATTTGTAAATAACGCTCGACATAAACCACGCGTCGGCAAAATTCGTGTCGGCTTCGACAGCTTTTCGCAAATATCGCAAAGCGATTTTATATCGATCCCGCTCGAAATAAACACAGGCAATCAGATAATTTATTTCAGGTAATTCCCTGCTTGCCGCCGTCGTTTTAAACGCTGCGAGAGCGGTTGCCCAGTCTTCTTTGAGCGCGGCGAGCATTCCTAAAATATAGTTGACGCAAAACGCTTTTTCCTTTTTTGCGGCTAATGGCTTCAGTAATTTTTCCGCCTGTGGCGCGTCACCTTCGTCGGCATAAATCACGCCAAGCAGAAGTCTGACTTTCGGATTATTCGGCAAGAGTTTTTGCGCTTTTTCAAGATAATTTTTCGCCGGTTCAAATTTGTCCGTCCGAAAATAATTTTCCGCAACGAGCATCAACAGCGGAAAATTTTTCGGCGAAAGCAGCAGCGCGCGTTCAAGCATCCGAAACGATTGTTTTTCTTCATTCGCGCTCAAAAGCCGGATTCCCTCTTTGACTAAATGCTCGAAAAGTTCGGGATTCGACGATTCATCGCGTGCTAAAATTTCTGTTAAAACCTTCTCGCGCCGACTTTCAGCAGTTTCCTTAATTTGTTCCGAATCAACTCGTTCGCGCCAATTTTGCGTCAGCGTTTCCTTTTCAATCGCGCCGAGCGTGTTCAGCGATTCGATTAAAGTTTCGAGCAGCAGATGATCCGTGTGCGAAGTTTTTGTTTGCCGCAGCATCAAATCCAGAGTCATTGCCAAGCGTTCGGTAATCTGCGAAAGCCGCAGTTCGAGCAGCGTCACTCGTTCGAGCAGATGGTCTTCGTAATAAGTCGGAACGTGATTGGTATCGTATTTTAAAGACTGCGGAAAAACGACGAGCATCAGCCGCGTTCCGCACTTTTTACAGGTCGGCTCGCCGAGCGCGTTTTTCTCACGGCAGTTTTGACAAAATTGCGGAATCGTATTCATAAAAACTTTATTCACCACAGAGACACAGAGGCGCGGAGAAAGATAAAATAAAATTGCTAAAAGGTGGAATTGAAAACTGCCTGCGTCCACTCATAATTATCGGGTGTTCATTTTTTGAAATCTCTGTGCCTCCGTGTCTCTGTGGTGAAACATTCTTCTAATCGAAATCGAACGGATTTTTAAAAGGCTTGTCCGAATCCGTGTCGGCGCGTTTCAAAGCCTCTTGAAATTTTTCTTCGAGCAGACGCTGGCGGTCTTTCTGCGCCTGCTGTTCCTGTGCGAAAAGCTGGTCGCGCGTCTCTTTTTGTTTCTCCAAATCGTGCTGCAAATCCTCAAACGAGCCACGTTTTTTTACTTTTTCTTCCGAAGCGAGAATCGCGCCGGTCTGCGCGTCAATCGTCAGACTCGTTTCGCAGCACGGGCAGATGATTGTAAATTTTTCCATAACATTTTCGATTATAGCTTTTTACCGCGCGATTTCCATTTTAAAAATATTTTTTGGAAAGTTTCGACTGCAAATTTTCTTTAACCTTTTGCCATTCGGAATCGAGAATGCTGAAATAAACCGTGTTACGAATTCTGCCCGTGTCGGTAATCAGATGCCGACGAAAAATTCCTTCTTCTTTTGCGCCGATTCGCAAAATCGCGTTTCTGGATTGTTCGTTGAGCGCGTCGGTTTTCAGTTCGACGCGAATACAATTCCACGTTTCAAAAGCGTGACGGAGCATCAGAAATTTCGCTTCCGTGTTAATAAAAGTTCGCTGCCATTTCGGATTTATCCAAGTCCAGCCGATTTCCGCGCGGCGATTTTTCCGGTCAATATTTGCGAAACGGGTCGAACCGATAATTTTATTTCCGCTCTTTTCAATCGTCACAAACGGCAGCGAAACTCCGCGTCGCTGTTCGTCCAGAGCGGTTTCTACATAGCGTTTCATTTCCTCAAAAGAAGTAATGACGTTTCCCGTCCAACGCCACAAAGTTTCGTCCGCGCCGACTTTCCAACGGTTTTCCAAATGTTCAAAACACAAAGGCTCAAGCCTGACAAAATCACCTTCTAAAGTGATGGGTTCAATTTTCATTGAAAAAGTCTATTTGAATTTTTCTAAAAATAAAAAACAGCAGTCAATTTTTCAATCAACTGCTGGTTTCTGTCTTCTGACTTCTAAATTCTAAACATCGTAATACATCGCAAATTCCATCGGATGCGGGCGCAGGCGCATCGGATGAACTTCTTTTTCGCGTTTGTAGGAAATCCAGCGGTCAATCATTTCTTTGGAAAAAACATCGCCTTTCAATAAAAATTCGTGGTCGGCTTCGAGCGCGTTTAGCGATTCTTCCAAAGTTCCCGGCAGGCTCGGCACGTCTTTTAATTCTTCGGGCGACAAATCGTAAATGTCTTTGTCGAGCGGTTCGCCCGGGTCAATGCGGTTTTGAATTCCGTCTAAGCCAGCCATCATCAAAGCGGCAAAAGTTAAATACGGATTGCAGGACGGATCGGGTGGACGAAATTCCAGACGTTTGGCTTTCGGCGATTGCGAAAACATCGGAATCCTGACGGCAGCCGAACGGTTTCTGGCTGAATACGCGAGATTAACCGGAGCTTCAAAACCTGGAACGAGACGTTTGTAACTGTTCGTCGTCGGCGCGGCGAAAGCGACGAGCGCGGGTGCGTGTTTCAAAAGTCCGCCGATGTAGAATTTCGCCATTTCCGATAAACCGGCGTATTGGTCGCCGCCGAAAAGCGGCTTGTCGTCTTTCCACAAAGATTGATGAACGTGCATTCCCGAACCGTTGTCGCCGTAGAGCGGTTTCGGCATAAACGTCGCTGTTTTGCCGTGCGCGTGCGCTGTGTTTTTGACGACGTATTTGAACATCATCAGATTGTCAGCCGTGTGCAGCATATTGGAAAATTTAAAATCAATTTCGCATTGTCCGGCGGTAGCGACTTCGTGATGATGACATTCGACGTTGATGCCGACTTCCGCCAGAATCAGCGAAATCGGGTTGCGTAAATCAATCAGACTGTCGAGCGGCGCGACCGGCACATAGCCTTCTTTGGCGCGGATGTGATAACCCGTATTCGGCATCATATCGCTGCCGTGCCGACCGCTGTTCCAATGCGCTTCTTCGGATTCAATTGAATATCCGGCTGACTGCTGGTTATTGTGATAATGAACTTCGTCGAACACAAAAAATTCGGCTTCCGGTCCGATGAAAACCGTGTCGGCGATGCCAGTAAATTTCAGATAGCTTTCGGCGCGGACGGCGACCGAGCGTGGGTCAAGTCCGTAACCTTCTTTGGTAATCGGGTCAACGACATTGGCGAACAAACAAATCGTTGTTTCCTCGGCAAAAGGATCTATCCAAAAACGTCCGGCATCCGGCACGAGCAGCATATCCGACTCGTGTATAAATGCCCAGCCTCTCAAGGAAGAAGCATCGAATCCGAAGCCTTCTTCAAAACAATCTTCGGTTAATTGGCTAATTGGATAAGTCAAGTGATGCCACGAGCCTAATAAATCCGTAAATCGGATGGAAACGAATTTCGCTCCCTGGTCGGCGGCATAGTTTAAAACGTGCTTTGCGTTCATTTATTCTCCTAAATATGGCTTTTAAAAATTATTTTTGATAACTCTAAGTTTGCAAATTATTTAGTGCAAATTTCAGAAAAATTTTACAATAAACGGGCGCAAGTGCAAAGTTCCCTGAACGCCCGTCTATATTAAATTTACCGACCCGGTTAATTTTGGTTGGAATTAGATAAGGTTATGTTATTTTCAGAAGCATAACCGACTGTTTTGCCTTCGTTATTTTGCAGACGGACGGTTTTAAAACCTTTATCCTTTCCGACGGTCAGCATATTTTTTAAAACTTCCTGTTTTTTATTGTCGCCGATGTTGTTCCAATCCAGATTGACGATGCCGATTAAATTCTCGTTGGTAATTTTGGCGGCTTTCAAATAATCCTTGAAATAATATCCGTCCATTTGAAAACTCTGCACGCCTTCGCTGTTTAGTTTCGGCTCGGTGAACTGCGTCCAGAAATAAAGGCTGGCGGTGAAAATTATGGTGAGAACGGCGGCGGCGAGTATCAATTTATTGACCTGTAATAATTTACTTATCAAAGTCGCTGGTTGAACGGCGGAATCCGACCGTTTATTTTCAATTTTTTCGACAGTTTCCGTCACAGGTTTTACGCTTTGCAGTTCGGCGATTTCTGTCTGGCGAGAATTTTTGGTTTCTGTTTGACGAGAATTTTTCACTTCCAGCAGATTTGCCAACTGCAAAGTTTTACTGGTGGCTTCGGAAATTGTCTGGTCAAGCAGGTAACTGTATTTATTCTCAAGATTTACTGAATTACTTTGGAGACGTTCTTTGTTTAATAATTCGACATAGATATTGCCGACACGGATGTTGCAGTCAATAATCATTGCCGCGACCGACGGAGCGTAGAAATTTTCGCCGGTGGTTTCTTTAAACGCGCGCAGACGATTAAAAAAATCGCTTTTCACTAATTCTTCAAAACTGGCGGCGGCTTCGGCTTCGTTGACGAAGTCTTCAAATTTTTGGATGATAGCCAGAATCTTCGTGTCGTCGTCCGTCGCATACAGGGAAACACTCGACCAATCGGCGTAAAGTTCCGATAAATGCTGAATAATTTCATTATAGCCGAATGCCAGTTCCCGCTCGTCTTTATCGACCTCCCTTGAAAATAGGCGGGTCACAACCATATCGAACTTGCTGCGATTAGATTCCGAATACGGCGCGTTGCGATAAAACCGCGCTAGCGATGTCAAAGCCTGCGCGCTCAAAACAGGGCGGGTCGTTTCACAATACCGGCGCAAATGAGCCGGTAAAATATTTTTATCGCGGAAAGCGAGAGCCGAATACCAGCTTTCGGTTTCCTGCATTAGTTTAAATTCTGCGGAAGCGTTTTCAGGGCTGTTCGAGTTTTTAGAAACCTGTAAAAACTCGTGCAGAGCTTTGCTGACGGAAATGTTGTCGTAAGATTGCGGCACAATCTTCATTTGGTCGCGTTCAACGCCCGAAAGAATATGCTCGACCATTTGTAGAGACGAAACTTCTTCCATCGCGCGGCGGCGATAAAATTCGTTTTCGCCCGCTGATGACGACGGCGCGGCAAAAGATTCGCCGATTATCGATTGCGAGTGTTCCGCCGCGACCGGCATTGGCGATTCTTCAACCCGCATTTCGTCCGGCGGCAAAACAGTTTCGCCGTCTTCCGTATTTTCCGTATTTTCCTGATTGATTTCAGCAGCACTTTCCTCAATCAGATTTTCTTGTTTTAGTTCCTCGATTAGGTTTTCAAATACACTCATTGGTTTTCACCGAAAATTATCTTAACCGGAAAGATTAAGGCAGGAAAAAATTAGAGATAAATTTATGGAATTAGCTGCACAACCCGACCGTCCGCGCTGACGGCGATTTGATACGGTAAATCCGATGCGTCAATTGTTTTGGTCGCGGTAATCGTGAAATTACTTTTTAAGGTCGGGTCGGCAGGATCTGTAATCGCCATATCGATAGTAAAACTGCCGCGCCTAAGAGTCGTGCCGTTGAGCGTTCCGAATTTTGAAGGGTTGGCGGTATTTATTTCGGTCAGCGTCGCGTATCTGTTGTTATTCGAGTAAAAACTCATTTGGGTCGAGGCAAGCGTCCGCATCGTCGCATACATTGAAGCGTTCTCCGCCGCGTATTTCGCTTTTTTAAGATAGGGAATGCTGACGGAAGCAATAATTCCGATGATAGTAACGACGATAAGAAGTTCAACTAAGGAAAAACCTTTTTGATTTGTCTTTTTCATATTGTTTTAGCTTTTTATTTTGTTTTGGAGAAATAACAGGGTGACAATTTTTGTTATTTTTTCTTGACAAGTTATGGCATTCTCAAAAACTTATTTTTGAGAATTCGGATTATCAAACCAGCGATTTATGAGTAATACTGCTTTTTATAACCGTTCAAAACCAAAACCGTTTGAAGAGAAAGCAATGATTGTGCCAAAAAAGCCGCGCCGAAAATCTGCCCGATTTACTTTCTGTTCCGTCGCCGAATTTTAACCGGCAAAAAATTAGTTGTTGTTCTAAATTCTTTTTTTTGATAATTTTGTAAATATCATTTTTTACTTTCAAAACTTTCGAGGAGATTTTCCGCATTGACCGCAACCATCGAGCAAACTATTGAAACCTACGGCATTGAAAATTGGGGCGCGGATTATTTCGGCGTAAATCGCAAAGGCAATTTAATCGTCCACGCCGGAGAAAACGATAATCGTTCGGCGGATGTCAGGGAAATCATCGAAGATTTAAGGAAACGCGGAATTAACGCGCCGGTGATATTGAGATTCCCGCAGCTTATCGTCGCTCAGGTGCGAAAACTCCAGCGAGCCTTTAAAAATTCCATTAAAGAATTTGAATACGAAGGACGGCATTTGTGTGTCTATCCGATGAAAGTTAATCAAAACCGCGCCGTCGTCGAAGAATATCTCAAGGAAGGCTCGCGTTATGATTTTGGTTTGGAAGCCGGTTCAAAAGCCGAGCTTTACGCGGCATTGGCGATGGAGCAGTCCGAAGATTCTCTGCTGGTTTTAAACGGTTTTAAGGACGAAGAATTTATCCGTCTCGCCTTTGCCGGAGCGCAAGCCGGAAAAAATGTCGTCATCGTCATCGAAAAATTAAGCGAACTTGAACACACGATTCGCATTGCGGATGAAGCGACAAAAGAAAACGCGGACACGAAACTTCCGATGGTCGGCGTGCGCGTCAAACTTTACTCGAAAGGCTCCGGCAAATGGGAAAAGAGCGGCGGCGAAGCGGCGAAATTCGGTTTAACGACGACGGAAATTTTAGAAGTCATCAGGCGTTTAAGTGAAACCGGCAAAACCGATATGTTAAAACTTTTGCATTTTCATATCGGCTCGCAACTAACGGACATCAAACGAATTAAAAGCGCGATGCGCGAAGCTGCGCGGGTTTATTCAAAAATTCACAAGTTAAACATTCCGATTCAATACCTGGATGTCGGCGGCGGAATGGCTGTGGATTACGACGGCTCGAAAACTTCGTTTGAATCTTCGGCAAACTACAACGCGCAGGAATTTGCCAACGACGTGATTTATACAATTAAAACCGTCTGCGACGACGAAAACGTTCCGCATCCGACGATTATTCAGGAATCGGGGCGTTATCTTTCGGCGTATCACGCGATTTTAGTGACCAACGTGCAGGACGAAATCGAAACGGTTGTCGAAGACATCAGCGCGCCGATTACGGTTGATATTGACGACCCGCAAGTCGTCAAAGAACTTTTCGATTTGCGCGAAACTGTCAACGGGAAAAATTACCAGGAGTATTATCACGACGCGCTGGAGAACCGCGACGAGCTATTTACGATGTTTAATCTCGGCTTGATTTCTCTGGAAGACCGTGCTAAAGGCGAAGTTCTGTTCTGGGATGTTTGCGAAAAAGCCGACGAGTTTGCACAGCAGAAAAAGTATGTGTCGGAAGAGTTTGACGATTTGCGGCGGCTTCTTTGTGCGAAATACCTGGCAAACTTTTCCGTCTTTCGTTCACTGCCCGACAACTGGGCTTTGGAGCAGCTTTTTCCGATTATTCCGATTCACAAACTCAACAAAAAACCGACCGAATATGCTACGCTATGCGATATAACCTGCGATTCAGACGGAATTATAGACAAATTCGTAGATTTGCACGATGTCAAACCCGTGCTTGAATTACATAAACTCGACGGCGAACCGTATTATTTGGCGATGATGTTAATCGGCGCGTATCAGGAATGTATGGGCAATAATCACAATCTTTTCGGATTGCCGCACGAAGCGCATATTCACATCGGCGATGAAGGTTACATTATCAAAAAAGTGATCCAGGGCTGGACTCTGGGCGATTCGCTCGAACAGGTTCGCTACGACGGCGCGCAACTGCACGACCAGTTTCGCAGGCAGGTCATGCAGCGCATCAAAGACGGTGAGATTTCCGACAAAGACGGACACGAACTTATTGATTTTTACGAAAGCCGTATAAACGCATACACTTATCTTTCGCCAAACGGCGGCGGAAGTAATAAATAATAGGTAATAAGTGGTAAGCACGGTTTTTGCTTTAAACTTATTACCTATCACCTATTACTTATCACTTATTTAACAAACTTTTATTTACTTTTATTTAGATGGAGATTTTATGGTGGCTCAGAAAAAACCGAAGGCTTCAAAATTTTTAACAGTTCCGACGCGACCGATTCCGGTTGACCGCGACCGCAGTGTCGCAGGACTTCTGGAAAAGATGGAAGGCGCGGGATTCGGCGCAAAACAGCTTGCCGAAGCGCATCGCATCTGGCTCGATATGCTGGACGACAACGCGACGATTTATATGTGCGCGTCAGGAAATATAATTCCTTCGGGAATGCGGCGATTACTGGCTTACGTCATTAAAAATCGCTTTGTGGATGTACTGGTTTTATCGGGCAGAGTGATTTTTCACGACATTCACGAAACACTCGGACGGCTGCATTACCAGGCGCATCCTTCGATGTCGGACGACGAACTGGAATCGTCCGATATTCAGCGTATCGGCGATATGCTGGCGAATCAGGACGAATACCGCGAAGCCGACGAATGGATTGGCAGCGTTATTAACCAACTCGATACATCGCGCGCTTATTCGATTCGTGAATTTCTACATCTTTTAGGGCGCGAGCTTGCCGAAATCGCGCACGAAGACGGCGTTTTAACTTCGGCTTTTAAATCGCGCGTTCCGATTTATTGTCCCGACATCATCGGCAGCGAAATGTCGGTCGGAATCGCCCGCGCGCGTTTTGAAAAGAAAGCGCAATTTACGTTTGACATCGTGCAGGACACTCTGGAAATGATGCAGATTGCCCAGCGCACGCGTAATTCCGGCATTTTAACGCTCGGCAGCGTGTGCAGCCAGAATATGGTTAATCTGTCCGAAACTTCCGCTTACATTACCCGAAGCAATCCGCGCGGACACAAATACGCCGTTTCGATTACGACCGATGCCGTCCCGCTAGACGCGCGAACACCTTCCATCGGCGGAAATCACACGCAAATTTTCGGCAAACTTTTAAAAAATGCGACGACCGCTTTCGTTCCGTGCGACCCTTCAATCGCGCTTCCGATGCTCGTTACCACTTTGTCGCAAACCGCCGCCAAATATATGAAAGGCAGAAAACGCCCGACATTTTCCTTTGCCGGAAAAGAACTAGGAGTTGACGTTCCCTGACATTTATCATTTAACATTTATCAGCTATCCCTGAATTTATTTGTTAAATGACAAATGTTAAATGATAAATGAAATGAGCGAGTCGGCACATCTTCCGATGAACTACGGCGGCATTGAGGAAGCGGAATTTTCCGATTTCGACAAAGCCCGCGTGTTGATTTTTCCGATTGCCTACGAAGGCACGATTTCCTACGGCGCG
This sequence comes from Pyrinomonadaceae bacterium, assembly GCA_050996405.1. GTDB lineage: Bacteria > Acidobacteriota > Blastocatellia > Pyrinomonadales > Pyrinomonadaceae > JBPCRW01. The sequence goes on from JBPCRW010000188.1 coordinate 43,736, forward strand.
GGAACGGGCGCGGGCGCGGCGGCGATTATTGACGCTTCGCGCAACATGGAACTTTACGACGAGGAAACCGACGCGGAAGTTTATAAAATCGGGATTCACACGCTCGGAGAATTATCGGCTCGACCAACGCCCGCCGAGATGATGGACGCGATTTACAATCGCACAAAAGAACTTCTCAAAGCGAAAAAATTTCTTTGTATGCTCGGCGGTGAGCATTCGGTCAGCGCGCCCGTCATCCGCGCTCACGCCGAGAAATTTCACAACATTTCGATTCTGCAAATCGACGCGCACGCAGACCTTCGGGACGAATATGACGGCACGCCGCATTCGCACGCTTCGATTATGGCGCGAACGGTTAAAGATTTAAAAATTCCCGCCGTGCAGGTCGGTATTCGCTCGATTTCCGCTGAAGAAGCGCGCAGTCTCGATAATCTTCCGCAAACGAAAATTTTCTGGGCAAAGGATATTGTCGGACGCGCGGATTGGATTGACGAAGCGGTTGAATCCTTGACGGAAAATGTTTATTTGACAATTGATATTGATGGACTCGACCCGTCGCTCGTGCCGACGACCGGCACGCCCGAACCCGGCGGACTCGGCTGGTATGAAGTTCTCGCGCTGATTCGCAAACTCGCCGAACGGCGGCGCGTCGTCGGAATGGATTTAGTCGAATTTTCCAAAACCGAAAATTCCGACGCGCCCGCCTTTTTGTGCGCTAAACTCGTCTATAAATCGCTCGCCTACATCTTTAAAAACGACACGCCGAAGGTTCGCAGGAAATAATTTAACAGTCTAATTTTTCATAACAGTCTAATCTTTCAAATGATACGGCACATTCGTCACGATGATTCCGGGTTTGAAAAGCAGTCTGCCCTTCAAAAGTAGCGAACTTTGATTGTGCAAAAGATGCTGCCACCATTTTTTCGGCACGAATTCCGGCAGCACGACCGTCACGACATCGTCTTCGTGATGGCGTTCAACGCGCATAATGTAGCGCAGCAGAGGCTTTGTCAATTCACGATACGGCGAAGGCAAAATAACGAGATTGACTCCCAAATCCAGTTTGTTCCAACGCTCCTTCAATTTCGCCGTCGCTTCTTCGTCAAAATCAACATAGACGGCGGTTACATTGCCGGTTGAAATTGATTTCGCGTATCGCAAAGCACCCAAAACGCCGCGATGAATTCCTGAAATCGGCACGATAACCGCGTGTTTTATCGGCGCGAGCGTGTCGCTCAGTTCTTCCAACGAAAGCTGCGTCGCAACGGCGACGTAATGACGATGAATCGCCGAAAACATTAAAACCAGTAGCGGAATCATGACCACGACGAGCCACGCGCCGTGTATAAATTTCGTCGAAATAAAAACCGCCAAAACGATAAATGTCGCTACCGCGCCGACCGCATTTATAACCAGAGATTTTTTCCAATGCTCACGATGCGTCACCTCGTCGCTGACAAAACGCGAAACCTTGCTTTGTTCGACTGCCAGCGAAACGTCCGGTATCGCCCGTTCCGATTCAACCTGACTTTCGTGAATCGCGTCGTCATAAAATTCGTGGCGGCGAACTTTCAGCCAATGCCTGACCATTCCCGCCTGACTCAAAGTGAACGAAAGAAAAACGCCGACCGCGTAAAGCGGAATCAGGCGCGAAGTATCGCCGCCGAAACCGACAATCAGAAGCGCGGACAGAATCGAAAGAATAATAATCCCGTTTGAAAAAACCAGTTTGTCGCCGCGATTGGCAAATTGACGCGGTAAAAATCTATCGCGGGCGAGCAACGACGAAAGACGCGGAAAATCTGCAAATGCGGTGTTCGCCGCCAGCACCAAAATTGCCGCCGTCGCCGCCTGCACGACGTAGTAAAACCAGCCCATTCCGCCCGTAAAAATATGTCGCGCAAACTGTGAAATAACGGTTTCGTCTTCGTGCGGGTGAACGCCGAAAAGATATGCCAACGCGCTCGTGCCGATAAACATCACGCCGAGCAGCAAAGACATCGCTAGCAAAGTCCGCGAAGCGTTTTTCGATTCGGGCGTTTTGAAAGCCTGCACGCCGTTTGAAATCGCTTCCACGCCCGTCAAAGCCGAACATCCATTGGAAAACGCGCCGAGCAGCAGAAAAATTGTCAAAGCCTGCGGCACATAACCTTCGGCAAGTTTAATTTTATCGTCCGTCGGCGGCGCGACAACTCCGCCGTGCGTGAAATAAAAAATCAAACCGTAGCCAATCATAAACAAAAACGAGATGAGAAAAACATACGTCGGCGCAGCAAAAATCGCTCCCGATTCGCGCACGCCGCGCAAGTTAGCCATACAAATCAACGCGATAAAACCCAAACACAAAGCGACTTTGTGGTCTGTAATCCAAGCGTAACTCGTTCCCTGCGCCGCCGAAGTTATTGCCGCCACGCCCGCCGAGACCGAAACCGAGACGGTTAAAACGTAGTCAACAAGGAGTGCCGCGCCCGCCGTCAAACCAGCCGTCGTTCCCAGATTTTCTTTAGCGACGATGTATGCGCCGCCGCCCGTCGGATAAGCGTGAATCGTCTGCCGATAACTGATGGTGACGATTGCCAGCAGAATCGCAATCGCAATCGAAACCGGAATCACATAGCTGAAAGCGTTTGCCTGTCCAAAGGCGGCGGCGGTCGCCAGAACCAGTAAAATTTCTTCGGTCGCATACGCCGTCGAAGAAAGCGCGTCCGAAGAAAAAACCGCCAACGCGACTTTTTTGGTCAGTCTTTCGTGGGCGGCATCTTCGTTTCGCAATGCTTTTCCGACAATTACGCGCTTCAATTTTCCAAATATGCTCATTTGTTCGGTATAACTTTCTGAATCTTCGGTAGTTTCAAATACGGTGTGTTTCTTTTTGCTTAAAGCAGTTGCCGCTTTCATTTCTTTACTCAAAATAAAATGCGCGAAGCACAAACGGCGACGCACATTCTTAAACTAAAAATTGTTTGCCCTTCTTTTTTGCCTGCGAGGTTAGCTGACGGGCTGAAAGTAAAGAAGTCTTCCGCATTTCTGCTGCGCCCCGAAATTGGTTCCCCCGTGACTTTTTTCACAAAGTCTTCGGCGATAATTTTTCAAAAAATAAGGCTCTTTCACAGAGCATTCAATATGATTCTAAATTCTAGGGGAAAAGTTATAAAAAAGTTATAAAAATTTCCGGCGAACATAAAAAGTTCGGTAGCATTTATTCAGATGCGCCCCGCTTCATCTTCTATTTTCCATAGAGTCGAGAAAATGTGCGCCAATCGCCAAAAACAAGAAAGCTGAAACAATCAAAATTACTTCGCCGCCGTGAAAACTCATCCGGTCAAAATAAGCT
>JBPCRW010000192.1:0-5139 GCA_050996405.1 Pyrinomonadaceae bacterium
CACGATTGACGCGATTTTCCCGCTGATTCCGGCGTAGCTGTGCTTGCCGATGACAACCAGCGGTTCGGCTAAAATTTTGTTCGTTTCCGTCTGCATTGTCTAAGTCAGAACCGCCTGCGTAAGCGGGCGGGTAATTATTTGCAGAAAACCCTCCCGCTTACGCAGGCGATTCTGACATTTCCTCGTTTGGATTTCGCACTGTCGCTAAATAACTCGTGCGCGGTCTTGTATTTAATTCTGCCAAAAGCCCGTAATTTGTCGCTTCATTTTTCAATTTTGAAACTTTACTATTCGGGTCGTTGATGTCGCCGAAAACAATCGCTTCGGTCGGGCAAACCTGCTGGCAAGCCGTCACGATTTCGCCGTCTTTAACTTCGCGCCCTTCGGTTTCGGCGTCGATTTTCGCGTGCTGGATTCGCTGGACGCAATACGTGCATTTTTCCATCACGCCGCGACTTCTGACAGTAACTTCAGGATTGCGCTGTAACTGCACCAGCGGCGTATCGAAATTTGAATATTGAAAAAAATTAAATCTTCTGACTTTATACGGGCAATTGTTTGAACAATATCGAGTTCCGACGCAGCGGTTATAAGTCATTTCGTTCAAACCTTCCGCGCTGTGCGTCGTCGCTTCGACGGGGCAAACCAATTCGCACGGCGCGTTTTCGCAATGCTGGCACATCACGGGCTGGAGCAGCGTTGCATCATTTTCGTAATAACGGTCAACGCGAATCCAGTGCATTTCACGCGCCCGCAAAACTTCCGGCTTGCCGACAATCGGGATATTATTTTCGGCTTGACAGGCGACAACGCAGGCGTTGCAGCCAATGCAGCTTCCCGTATCAACCGCCATTCCCCAGGCGTGTCCTTCATATTTCCAGCCCGGATAAAGCGAGATTTGTTTTTGCGGGTCGTCGGCTTCGCGCTTTGCAAAGTTCGGATTTTGTTTATATTCGGCAAGCGTCGCCGCGCGGATGAGTTCGCGCCCTTCCATATCAGCGTGAAACTGCGTGCAGGCAAGCGAAAACTGTTCGCCCGTTTTTGTAATTTCCAAGTTTTCGCCAAACCACATTGTTTGGGAATTTCTCAAAATGTAAGCGTCAAAACCCGCGCCGTTTCCAATTTGTCCGGCGCGATTTCTACCGTAACCGAGTTGCACTGTAACCGAATCATCAGCATGCTGCGGCACAATAAAAACCGGAGCGCGAACCGATTTTCCGTTAAAATTTAATTCGACGACATCAACAGTTATCTGCCCGTGCGAGCCGCCCGTATTGGCGATGTCTTCATTCAAACCAAACTTTTTCGCCGTCGCCGCGCTCATCAAAGCGGCATTATCCCACGTCAGTTTCGTCAAAGGCTTCGGCAATTCTTGAAGCCAACCGTTGTTGGCAAAACGTCCGTCATAAATTGTTGGGTCGGCTTTGAAAACAAGCTCGATGGATTGCGGATTCTTGTCAGAACCGCCTGCGTTAGCGGGCGGGTTGTTTAATTGCGGATTTCGATTCAGCCAGTCGGTTTTCAGATTTACTGATTTTCCCGCAAAAGCCGTGTTTGCGATGAAACCGTCCCGCAAGGCTTGCCGCCAATTCTTGTCAGAACCGCCTGCGTTAGCGGGCAGGTTCTTGTCAGAACCGCCTGCGTTAGCGGGTGGGTTCTCCGTTGATAGAGAATTGTGTTTGGCAGCGGTTGACCCGTCCGTAGGCGCAGGCGGTTCTGACTTAAGCCAAAATCCGCGCACGATGTCGTAACTCGAAACGTCGGGCGAATCGGTGAAAGCGGCAAGAAATTCGTGCGCCGATTTGCCGTTAAAAAGCGGCGCGATAAGCGGCTGGATTATCGAAGCCGTGCCGTCAAACGCTCGCGTGTCGCTCCAAGTTTCGAGTTCGTGCGCGGCGGGAATGTTCCAATTACAAAGTGCAGAAGTTTCATCATTGTAAAGACTCAAAGCGACGCGCCAAGCGACTTTCTGCAAACTTTCGGAAAAATGAAAATCAGCCGGAGAATTATAAGCCGGATTGCCGCCGATAATTATCAACATCTCGACTCGTCCCGCATCAATATCGCCGACAATCTCGCGCAGAGATTCGAGTTGATTAACGGAATTTGCGGCGACAGGTTCTGTATAAAAAACGGTTTTCCCGACATTGCCGAGCGCATTGTTCAGGGCGTGTGCGAGAGCGTGAACAACCGGCGGCTGACTTCTGCCCGCAACGACGATTGACGAGCCGTGATGCGCGTTTAAATCTTTAACGAGCGCGTCAATCCAAGAGCCGTTTTCAATATTTTCAATTGTCTGTCCGATGCCGAATTTACCAGCCAAAACGCGGGCGAAATTTTCGATTTCCGTAGATTTTATCGAAAGGCGATTATCGGCAGCCGCGCCCGTAATTGTTGGCGAAGATTCGACAACGTATAAACGATTAAAATTCAAATTTCCGCCGCGCGCGCTTTGTCTTTTACTAAAATCTCGCGCATATCGAACACGCGCCGGACTGTCGAACAAAAAATCCGCATCGAGCGATAAAATAACATCCGCTTTATCGAATTGATAAACGGTTTCCGCGTCCGCGCCGAAAGCCATTTTCGCGCCTTCAAATTCGTTGTCGCGGTTTATCGGTTCATATTGATGCCAGATGGCGTTTGGAAAATCTTTGAGTAAATCTTGAATTTGAAAAGCGAACGTCGGCGACGCGATTGTTTCCGTCAAAATTCTTAAACCCGCGCCTTGTTTTTGTCGCTGATTCGCCAGATTTTTCCGTAAATCGTTTAAAAAACTTTCCCAAGTTGCGATTTGCCCAAAATGCAAAACGTCCTTTGCGCGGTCAGGGTCATAGAGCGATAAAACCGAAGCCTGCGCGAAAATGTCGGTTGCGCCTAAACTCGCCGGATGCAGCGGATTGCCTTCGATTTTTGTCGGTCTGCCTTCGTGACTTTCGGCTAAAATTCCGAGCGCGTAACCGCCCAAAGTCGCGGCGGTCGCGTAAAAAAGCGGTTCGCCCAGAACAATTTCTTCCGGCTGGCGAACATACGGCACAATTTGCTCAACCGGCGGACGCGCATTGCAGCCCGCAAGTCCGGCAAGCGCGAGCGACGCGCCCATCAAACGCAAAAATTCGCGCCGGTTGATGGTGGTTTCAGGTTCGTAGCGCATATAAGTCCAGAGTCCATTGTCCAAAGTCTAAAGTCGGAAAGCCGCTGACTTTGGGCTTTGGACTCTAGACTCTGGACTTTCTTCACCTGTGGCAAGTCGAACAATTAGTCAAATTCCGCGCGTCTTTGACGTGATATTTTTTGACCAATTCCGCGCCTTGCTCGTTTTGATTGGCGGGCGTTTGCCATTCCATATTAAAAACTTCCTCGCGCGGGCGAATAAAATTTTGCGGCTCACGATGACAGCTTAGACACCATTCCATTGTCAAAGGCGCGGCTTGATACGTTAAAGACATTTCGTCCACACGCCCGTGACAGGTCGCGCAGCCAACGCCTTTTGCAACGTGAATCGAATGATTGAAATAGACAAATTGCGGCAAATTATCAACGCGCGTCCAGTGAATCGGCTCGCCCGTTTGAAAACTAGCGCGAACCGGCTCAAGCATCTCGCTCGTCGTCCACAACTGCGAATGGCAATTCATACAAGTCTGCGTCGGCGGCATTCCGGCGAAAGCGGATTTTTCAACCGTTGTATGACAATAGCGGCAGTCAATTCCGTCGTCCGCGACATGATGTTTATGTGAAAACGGAACGGGCTGCGGCTGGACGATTCCTGCCTGCGTAATAAACGGCGATTTGTAAATTTCAGTTAGAATCCAGCCCGCCGCAACCAGCAAAACCACGAAACCGACCACACAAAAACGCGCCACCGCGTTGGTCACGGGATGAAAAAACCTGTGCCTGACTTTCGTGTTTTCGTCCGGCATATCGAAATCCATTTTCTTCCTAAAAAATATATTGTTCCGTCTGATTTACCACTGATAAAACAATGAAATTATTTTCAGAATAGAGAATCGGATTTTTCTGAAAAAAAGTTCATTCGTTTTTCAGCGGTAAATCAGACGGAAGAAGTAATTTCAAAAGAGAGGAAAAATTAAATTATGGCAGACACGGCAGCCGATGTTTTGATTGAAACAATTATCAAATGGGGCGTTGACACGGTTTTTGGACTACCCGGCGACGGCATCAACGGCATTATGGAATCTTTGCGCGTGCGGCAAGACCGCATCCGCTTTTTCCAAGTTCGCCACGAAGAAGCCGCCGCGTTTATGGCTTGCGCTTATGGCAAATATACCGGAAAACTCGGCTGTTGTCTGGCAACATCGGGACCCGGCGGAATTCATCTTCTTAATGGTTTGTATGACGCGAAAATGGACCAATCGCCCGTTTTGGCAATCACCGGACAAACTTATTCGGATTTAAAAGGCAGTCATTTTCAGCAGGAAGTAAATATGCTTCGTTTGTTTGAAGATGTAACGGTTTATAACGAAGAAGTCATCAATCCGAATCAGGTTGAAATGCTGGCGAACGAGGCTTGCCGACACGCTTTAGACCATCGCGGTGTCGGGCATATCACATTTCCGGTTGATTATCAGGAAGCTGTGCCGTCGGGCAAAACTTCGTCGCACAAAATCAAAGGTTCGACCGGCGGCAGTTGGCGCGCGCCCGTTGTCGTGCCGCCCGAAGAAGATTTACGCGACGCGGCGCGAATTTTAAACGGCGCGAAAAAGCCCGTCATTCTCGTCGGGCAGGGCGCGAAAAAAGCGGGCGACGAAGTTCTCGAAATTGCCGAAAAACTCGGCGCGCCGATTGTCAAAGCACTTTTAGGAAAAGAAGTTGTGCCGGACGATAATCCTTTGACGACTGGCGGTTTAGGACTTTTGGGAACAACACCTTCGCAGGAAGCAATGGAAAATGCGGACGTGATTTTAATCATCGGCTCGTCGTTTCCGTATATGGAATTTCTGCCGAAGCCGGACGACGCGAAAGGCGTTCAGATTGACGATAAAGCCGACCGAATCGGCTTGCGTTTTCCGGTCGAAGTCGGACTTATCGGCGACGCGAAACCGACGCTTGCCGCCCTTTTGCCGTATATCGAGCGCAATGAAGACCGTTCGTTTTTGGAAACGGCGCAAGCGGGAATGA
>JBPCRW010000195.1:0-2832 GCA_050996405.1 Pyrinomonadaceae bacterium
GGCTGTTTTTCCGCCGGTTGCTGCTGGGGAAAAGAATCAAATTTGCCGTGGGCGGTGCATTTTACTGAAGCCGGACACGAAAATACGGGCGTGCCGATTTATCACGCCGACGGCAGCAATATGTTTCTGCACCCGACGCAGCTTTACGAATCGTTTGCGATGCTCGCCGTTTTCGCCATTTTATTTTACCTGCACAGGCATAAAAGATTTAACGGGCAAGTTCTCATCGCCTATATGATTTTGTATCCGATTGTCCGTTTCATAATCGAATTTTTCCGTGACGACCCGCGCGGGAATTTATTTGGTTTGACCGATATTACAGGGCTTTCGACATCGCAGATTATCAGTTTGCTGGTCGCCGCCGCTGCCGTAATTTTTATGATTGTCAGACTGCGAAAAGCAAAATCGACAGCGGTTCAAAGCGAAAATATTGGATAATCAAATTTTTCAAATTATCGAAACAGACACTGGAAAACGACTCGATGTTTTTTTATCGGAGAAAATCGAAGCCTGGTCGCGCGCGCGTTTGCAAAAACTAATTGACGACGGCGATGTTTTGGTTAATCAAAAAACGGCGAAATCGTCTTATAAACTGCGCGGCGGCGAGAGAATAGAAGTCGAATTCACGGAAGATTTAATTGAAAAATTCGAGCCGGAAAATATCCCGCTTGATATTATTTACGAAGACGAATTTCTCGCCGTCGTCAACAAGCGAGCGGGAATGGTTGTTCATCCGGGCGTGGGAATTTCGAGCGGAACGCTGGCAAATGCGCTGGCTTATAAATTCAGAATTCAGAATTCAGAATTCAGAATTGAAAACTCGGCTGACTTGCAGTTGAAAATCGAAAATCTAAAATCCAAAATCGGCATCGTTCATCGTCTCGACAAAGATACGTCCGGTTTAATCGTCGTCGCCAAAAATGAAACTGTTCACGATAATCTTGCAAAGCAGTTCAGCGAACGCGCGGTTTCTAAAAATTATCTCGCGCTCGTTCACGGTAGAATTGAAACGCAAATCGGCAAAATCGAAACCACCGTCGGGCGCGACGCGAGAAATCGGACACGAATGGCGATTGTTAAAGGTGGTCGCAGCGCGTTGACGCTCTGGAAAGTTCGCCGGAGATTCGATAAATTTACGCTGCTCGATGTCGAAATAAAAACCGGCAGAACGCATCAGATTCGCGTCCATCTCGCTTCGATAAATCATCCGGTCATCGGCGACGAAACTTATAACGCGGGACGCGACAAAACCGTTTCGGACACGAAAATCAGAAAAGCGATTTCCGATTTAAACCGCTTTTTTCTGCACGCCGAAAAACTTTCTTTCACGCATCCGCAGACCAAAGAGCGAATGAATTTTACCGCGCCGCTCGCGCCCGAATTGACAGAGTTTCTCAAACTGATTTAACTTTTCAAGAGCATCTATCCAAAAATTTATCCGCGAAAGATTTTCTTTAATTATGAAAAATTTTATTTTGCTATGCTTTTTTTTGATTGTTTTTGTCTGCGGCGCGTTCGCGCAAAAATGTGAATTAAGTGTTGTTCCGCAGCCGAATTCCGTTAATTGTTTGAACGGAAATTTCAAGCTGAATTATAAAACAAAAATTGTTGCGACCGACGACGCGGGACGCGAATCCGCCGGAATTCTAAATGATTTGCTGATGAAAAATTACGGCTTCAAACTTGAATATGTTTCCGGTGGAGAATCATCCGATAAAAACGTCGTCGTTTTTTCGCCGCAGAATTCGTCGGGCGGAAAAACGGCAAACGAAGCCTACGGTTTGTCTATTGAGCCAAAAGATATTCGCATTACGGGCGGCGAAACCGGACAATTTTACGCTCTGCAAACTTTAATGCAGATTCTTCCCGTTAATTTCAAAGGCGAAGCAAAACTTCCCGCCGTCGAAATTAACGATGAACCGCGTTTTTCATATCGCGGAATGCACTTGGACGTTGGGCGACATTTTATGCCTGTCGAATTCGTCAAAAAATATATCGATTTGATGTCGCAGTATAAATTCAACGAGTTTCACTGGCATTTAACGGAAGATCAGGGCTGGCGCGTCGAAATTAAAAAATATCCGCGTCTGACGGAAATCGGCTCGAAGCGAACGGAAACGGTTTTGGGAAGAAATTTGCAGCCGTATATCGGCGACGGTATTCCCGTTGAAGGTTTTTACACGCAGGACGAAATCAGAGATGTCGTCGCTTTTGCCAAAGCTAGACACATTAATATCATTCCCGAAATCGAACTGCCCGGACATTCTTCCGCCGCGCTCACGGCGTATCCGAATCTCGGCTGCAAAGAAAATTACAATTACAAAGTGCAGACGACGTGGGGAATTTTTAAGGAAGTTTATTGCCCGAAAGAAGAAACTTTCGAGTTTTTGGAAGACGTTATCGGCGAAGTGATTGATTTATTTCCAGACTCGCCGTATATCCACATCGGCGGCGACGAAGTTTTGAAAGATTTCTGGAAAGATTCGCCTGATGTTCAGGCTTTAAAAGCGCGTGAAAATCTAAAAGATGAACACGAAGTGCAAAGTTATTTCATTCGCCGCATCGAAAAATTCATCAACTCGAAAGGCAAAAAAATCATCGGCTGGGACGAAATTTTAGAAGGCGGCGTTGCGCCGAACGCCGTCATTATGAGTTGGCGCGGCGAAAAAGGCGGCATCGAAGCGGCGAAATCCAAACACGATGTAATTATGACACCGAATACATTTTTGTATTTTGATTACGGGCAGGGCGATCCGAAATATGAACCGCTCAACATCGGCGCGTATATTCCGCTCGAAAAAGTTTATTCGTATAATCCGATTCCGGCGGAAC
>JBPCRW010000013.1:0-15278 GCA_050996405.1 Pyrinomonadaceae bacterium
ATTAAAAACGGCGTGATTGAAGACGATACCAGAATCAAAGGCGCGCTGCCGACGATTAAATACGCGATGGAACAAGGCGCGAAAGTTATTCTCGCGTCGCATCTCGGCAGACCTTTGAAAGACAAAAAAAAGGCGGAAGAAAAGGGAATGCCGTATGACGCGAAAAAATATTCGCTGAAGCCAGTCTATGAATATCTTCAAAAAATACCCGAATTTCAAGACGTTTCGTCGCGCGGCGATGAACCCGTCGAAATGCCGAAAGACGGCGCGGCTTACGGTAAAGCGGAAGTCAAAAACGACAAAGTTTTTTTTGCGGCGGATTGCGTCGGCGTTGAAGTCAAACAAAAAGCCGACGCTTTGAAAGAAGGCGAAGTTTTACTGCTCGAAAACCTGCGCTTTCATGCCGGAGAAGAAAAAAACGACGACGAGTTTGCGAAACGGCTTGCCGAACTAGCCGATGTTTATGTTGACGATGCTTTCGGGGCGGCGCATCGGGCGCACGCTTCGACTGCTGGAATTACAAAATTTTTGCAGCCTGCGGTCGCCGGACTTTTAATGGAAAAGGAACTAAATTTTTTATCGAAAGCCTTAAATAATCCCGAACGCCCGTTCGTTGCCATTCTTGGCGGCGCGAAGGTTTCCGATAAAATTCCGGTTATCGAATCTTTGATAAAGCGCAAAGTTGACAAACTTTTAATCGGCGGCGCGATGGCTTATACGTTTTTTAAAGCGAACGGTTACACCGTCGGGAAATCTCTGGTCGAAGACGAAATGATGCCGAAGGCAAAAGAGATTGAGCAGATGGCAAAGGATGCGGGCGTTGAATTGATTTTGCCGACAGACCATCAGGTTGTAGATTCTTACGACCCGCTTCATTCCCGCAAAACAATTCCGGTTGATTTTATGAATCAAGGCTTAGTCGGCTTGGACATTGGCGCGGAAACAACCGAAATTTTCAAAAAAGCGTTGGAAGGCGCGAAAACAATCGTCTGGAACGGACCGATGGGAATGTTTGAAGAAAAACCGTTTGACGAAGGCACGATTGCCATCGCCCGCGCCGTTGCGGACGCGACCAAAAAAGGCGCGACTTCGATTGTCGGCGGCGGCGATTCGGTGTCGGCAATCAACGAAGCCGGACTCGCCGGTAAAATCTCGCATATTTCAACTGGCGGCGGCGCGACACTCGAATTTTTAGCAGGCGACGAACTGCCCGGCGTGGCGGCTTTGAACGACAAATAATCCGAACTGCAAAAACATAATTCAAGATGATTTGAGTTTCATTTTCAGACGACTAAATCTGACGAATTTAGTTTTCCGAATCGGGAACTCAAATCATCTTGAATTCGTCAAAATCTTTTACCAGTGTTCACCGCAGCTATGCTCGCATCTGCCGCAGATGTTATTTGCGGAAAGCCCGACAAAAAACGGACATTTTCAATTGAAAAATGACGGGATTATAAAAATCCGCATCGTGAATAAAATAACGACAATAATTATCGAGACGACAATGACGCGATTGATAAAAACACATTGATAATCTCGCAAAACGAATTTTTTCAGCCGTCTTGAAAATAGAAAGAGCCGGATGATTTGTTTGTCGAAAGCGGATGAAACTTTCCAAGTCCGGCTTTGAACGCGGATTTCGTGCGACTCGGCTCCCATTTTTTTTAGCCGTTTCGGGCGAAACCGGATTGCCAGCGGACGAAAAAACGGAAGAATCCGCGTCGTCTGGCGAAACGCGCCAGATTTGTTTTTGCTCAATCGTCAGTGTGATTTCGGTCTTTTTCGTTGACATCGACGGTTTTTAGCTTAAAATTCAAAACTAAGAATTCTTCTAAATTTGATGACGAACCGAATTATGAAACCGCCGCGCCGGAAAAGTGGTTAAGAATCAATTAATTTTCGTTTAAATGATAAAATTTCCGCGATGGACGACGAAAAAAATCTCATTTACGAGTTTGATTCCTACCGGCTTGACTCGGCGGAGAGGCGTTTGACGCGCGGCGGCGAAATAGTTCAATTGCCGCCGAAAGCCTTTGAAACGCTGCTCGTGTTAATCGAAAACAACGGGCATCTGGTCGAAAAAGAAGCGTTGATGAATCGTGTCTGGGCTGATTCGTTTGTCGAAGAAGGCAATCTGAAACTCTGCGTTCACACTTTGCGGAAAATTCTGAAAGGCTCGAATTTCATCGAAACCATTCCGAAAAAAGGCTATCGTTTTAACGCGCCCGTCAGGTTAATCGAAAAGAAACCGAATGATTTTACGATTGAAAAACAGACGGTTTCTAAAATCACGATTGAAGCGGCGGAAAATGACGAGCCGGAAAAACTATTGGCAGCCGCGCCGAAATCTTTTGTTCATAATTCTCCAAAATCGAAAATTTATCTGGTCTCGTTTTTACTTCTGGCTTTGGCTTTAGGCGCGGGGCTTGCCATCTTCCAATCGCAAAAAAAATCTTTCGGCGCGTTTCAAAACGATAGGCAAGGCGCGAACGAAGCGTTTGAAAAAGGCAATGAGTTTTTGCAAAAACGCGAAACGTGCAAAGACATTCCGTATTTCCGCGAAGCGGCTGACAGGGATAAAACTTTCGCCCGCGCTTATACAAATCTCGCGGCGGCGTTGGCGATGTGCGGCGATAAAAAAACCGAAGCCGAAGACGCGATTGCCCATTCGCTCGCGCTCGACCCGAATTCGGCGGAAGCAAACGCGACCGACGGTTTTATAAAAATGTTTCGCCATTGGGATTGGGACGGCGCGGAAACCGCCTTAAGACGCGCCGCCGCGCTCGACCCGAATTCGGTCAAGGCGCATCATTGGCTCGCCGTCAATCTTTCGATTCGCGGACGATTCGGGGAAGCCGTCGCGGGCGAGATGAGACGCGCGATTGAAATCGAACCAAACTCCGCGCCGCTGCACGCCGATTTGTGTCAGATTCTTTATCTAGAGCGAAATTACGGCGCAGCCATCGGCGAATGTCACAAGGCTTCGGAGATTGACCCGAATTTTATTCTTACGCCGCAATACCTGCACAATGTTTATCTCGTAACAGGCGACGAGAAATCGGCGATTGAACAGCAACTCAAATTTTTTACGCTTGCCGGGGCAACGCCCGAAGATGTCAAGAAAGCGGCGGAAACTTTCGAGCGCGAAGGCTTCAAAGGCTGGGCGCGGAAAAGTCTCGAAGACAATCGCGCGCGTTTTAATCCGAATCAAGTAAAGGGCGAAGACCGCCTTGAGTTCAGCAATTTATCGCTGGATTATTACGTGACGCTCAACGATAAGGACAACGCTTTGTTTTGTCTGGAAAATCTAGTGAATTGCCAAGACTGCGTGCGCTCGTTCTGGCTGCCGTATGTCGCCGTTGACCCGCGTTACAATTTCCTGCGCGACGACGCGCGTTTTCAAGCGATTTTACGAAAAATGAATTTGGAATAAACCTTTACCGGCGGTTTCACGCCGCGTCCAATTAGCCCCGTTAAGGATTCAAATGTTTGCCGAACCAATCTAAAACTTGTCCATACCAGAACACGGAATCCTGCGGTTTTAAAATCCAATGTCCTTCGTCTGGAAAAATAATTAGTTTTGACTCAACGCCGCGACGCTGCAAAGCCGTAAAGAGTTCCAGACTTTGATTGACGGGAACGCGATAATCGATTTCGCCCTGCGTGACGAGCATCGGCGTATTGAAATTTTTGACGAAATTGCTCGGCGACCAGCGCGCATACATCTGCGGATTTTCCCAAGGCATTCCGTTAAATTCGTGATTGACAAACCACAATTCTTCGGTCGTGCCAGCCATACTTTCGAGATTATAAACTCCGGCGTGCGAGTGCAGAACTTTGAAATGAAAACGCGGGTCGGCGTTGTGACCTTGAATCCAGTCAATCATATAACCGCCGTAACTTGCGCCCGACGCGCCAATTCTGCTGCGGTCAATGTAGGAATTTTTCTGCAAAACCGAAGCCACGCCGTTCATAATATCCGTGAAAGGCTTGCCGCCCCAATCGCCGGAAATATCGTTGACGAATTTTTGCCCGTAGCCGGTCGAGCCGCGCGGGTTCGGCATAAAGACGACGTATCCTTCGCCCGCGAAAATTTGCGGATTCCAGCGAAAACTCCAATTATCATTTGTCGCGCCCTGCGGTCCGCCGTGAATCAAAACAAACAGCGGATATTTTTTATTCGGGTCAAAGTTTCGCGGCTTTAACAGAAAGCCATGAACTTCCGCGCCGAGCGCGCCCGTCCATTTGATATTGTCGGGTTTTTGAAAATTCATCACCGCGTTGGCGTTTGATAAATTGACGGTCGAGCCGGAAGCGACGGACGCGCGAAAAACTTCGCTCGGCGCGTTCATCGAATTGGAAAGAAAGACGAGATTATTTCCGTCCGCCGAGACGTTTAAGTTTGAATTAAATCCGGTCGCCACGACGGGTTTAACAAAAGTTGCGATTCGCAGGCGGAAATCCGGTTCGACCGGAACGCTGTAAATCGGCTCAAGCCCGTTGACGTTCGACGTGAAATAAATCGTCTTGTTGTCGCGCGAAATGACAAATTCCGAAACTTGATTATCGAAGCCGCGCGTCAGTTCAACGCTTTGTCCGGTTTGACGGTCGTAACGCATAATACGCCAGCGGTCTGACTCAAAACCTTCGGTCATCTGCGAGCGATAAATGATATATTTTCCGTCCGAAGTGTAAGCGGGTGAAACGTCGTAGCCTTTATTTGTAACGGTAATATCTTTTGCCGCGCCGCCATTTATCGGAACGATGAAAATATCGCTGTTGGTCGAAATCGCTTCGACTTTATCGGGGTTTCGCAAATATGCAAGCTCTTTTGAATCGGGCGAAAAAGCGAAATCGACATTGCTCGAAGCGGCATACGGCGGAGAATCGAAATCGCCAATTGTCATATCGCGCGCTGCCGCGCCGCCATCGCTCGAAACTACAAAAACATGCGTGCGTTTCACGTTGCGCCATTCCGTCCAGTGACGATACAAAAGACGGTCAATGACTTTCGCTTTAACCTTTGAGTTTTCGGCTTCTTCGTCTCTTTTTTGATTGCAGACATCATTCGCACAGTCTGGATAAACGTCGGAAACGAAGGCAATCCATTTGCCGTCGGGCGACCAGACGGGATTTGCCGCGTCCGTCGAAATGCGCGTGATTTGTTTTCTATCGCCGCCGTCGGCGTTCATCGTCCAGATTTGCCCGCCGGTTGCGAAAGCGATTTTTTTGCCGTCGGGCGACCAGCGCGGGCTGGAATTCGATTTATCGCCTCTGGTGACTTGTCGAATTTCGCCGCCCGTGACGGGAATTTCGTAAATCTGCGTCAGAATTTTGTTCGCCGCCAAATCAACGTCGCCGATGGTGTAAAGAATTTGTTTCCCGCCAGGCGAAAGCTGCGGGTCGCCGACGCGCCGGATTTTCATCAAATCCTGCACTGTATATTGCTGGGCGTTCACGCTGAAAAAAGCGAAAAGCGCGAAAAGAAATAAGCAAAAAAGCCGTTTCATAATTTTTCCCGAAAAGATTTTTGATAATTTAAAGCGAAATTATTATTGCAGAAATTTGGAAAACAAAAAAGCGGTTTCGTGACGGCTGTTGCTTAGATTGTTGATAAATGTTAAATCTTAAATGATATGAACAAACCGCCGCCGTATTTTCCGCAGAGTCAACTGTCGCCGCCCGACCCGAACCGCTACAAAAAATTTAAGCGCACTATCGCGCTGGTTATTATCGGTTTGATACTGATTTTAGCGGGCGCGGGAATCGGAATTTATTATCTGATAAAAATGGCTGCAAATTAAAAAGGGTAAGAAACAAATTCTTACCCTTTCAGCATTTTCCGTTTAATCAAATATCAGCGATTCATTTGCGAAAGCGATTTTTGGGTATAAACCTTCACGCTGTCTATCGCCAGTTGTTTGGCGCGCGGCAAATCCGAAATCGCTTTTTTTAGCTGCAAATCATTTTCTCTGAAAACTCCCAATGAAGGATCAAAAATCTGATTTGAAGTTTTTGTACCATAGGCGGCAGTTGTCAGTTCAAGACGAATATAGTGTTCAATAAAATCTTTTTCGCGGTCAATCAGCGCGGCGGGGATTTTATATTTTCCCATCGCGTAGGTTTTAAACGCTTGGAAAAGCGCGTCGGTCATCGGAAAATCCGTCGCCTTCAAATCGTAATCATACTGAATCGGACGGTCAATTTTGTAGTTTTCAAAACCCGACACTTTGCCAAAAGCCAAATCGAGCGAGAAGGCGAATATCGGACCGAGCGCAAGTTTTTGCTGCTCAATAAATCGTTGGTTTGAAATTTTTTCAGGTTGAATAAAATCATCCGGCGTAATTCCGCCGCCGCCATAGACGGGTCGTCCGGTATCGGTTTTGCTTTCCGCGCCCGTCGGCGCAACCGGCTTTGAATCGTCGGCTAAAGAGCCGCCGTGAGAGTAATAATTGTAAAAATCGCCGTTTGAATAATCGCGCTGAATCAGACGACCCGAAGGCGTTTGATATTTGGCAATCGTCAACAGCAGCATCGAGCCGTATTCAAGCGGCATCGGAAGCTGAACCAATCCTTTTCCAAAAGTCGTTTCGCCGACAATCAAGGCGCGGTCGTGGTCTTGGAGCGCGCCCGCCAGAATTTCCGAAGCCGAAGCCGTGTTGCGATTAACTAACATGACAATCGGAGTTTGGTCTGGATTTTTGTTTTGAGCGGCAAAGGGTTCGGTGACATTGTCCAAGCGTCCTTTCTGCGTAAAAATAATTTGCCCGTCGGACAGAAACGTGTTGGCAACCTGCAACGCCTGATTAACCAAACCGCCGCCGTTACCGCGCAAATCAAGCACGAGATTTTGCATTCCCTGCGCCTTCAAAGTCGTCAATGCCTGACGAAATTCGTTGTATGTCGTCTGCGTAAAATTTCCGGTCATCGCAATATAGCCGACACCGGGGCGAATCATATACGCTTCGGAAACGGACGGCTGCGGAACGGCATCGCGGACAATTTCAACCGTCTCATGTCTTCCGCCGTAATGCTCAACGGTAACTTTGGCGGTCGTGCCGCGCGGTCCGATGAGAAAGTTGCGAACATCCGCCGAAGATTTGCCGAGCATCGAAGTTCCGTTGACATCCAGAATTTTATCGCCGTAGCGAAGTCCGGCGCGATTGGCAGGCGCGCCTTCAAAAGTCGCGCGAATATAAGTGGCAATCGGATTTCCGTCCGCGTCGAGCATACTGGCGATTGACGCGCCGATACCGAAATACTGCGAACTCTGCTCGGTGCGAAATTCTTCGGTTTCTTTCGCGTCGAAATAATTTGAATGCGGGTCGAGCGTGTGCAGCATCGAATCAATCGAAGATTTAAAAAGCTCGTTGTAATCGAGTTTTTTATCGCTGACGACGTAATTATCCTGAATCACGGTTAGGGCTTCGGAAACGTCCTGCCCGATTTGTTCGCCCGTCACCGGACTGGAAGATTTGGCGGCAGATTCTGTTTTACTGCCCGAAGCCTGTTTTGTCGCTATCTGGCTTTGCGGGAAAACCTGAACAACAAAAAGCGTTAATAAAAGAAGACCGGAAATAAAAGCGGCACGTTTTTGCACTGGAAATTTCTCCTCAATTACTGCTCTGGAATCGCTGAAAATTCCGAAAAAATGATAACATCCTTTTGTTGTAAAAGCGACGAAAAGAGTTGCATCGAGGATGCAGATTAAAGCAAAATTCAAAATGCCGAATAATTATTCCCTGATAATTAAAATTATGTGCAAAAATATTTTTTTCGGTTTCGTGACAATGATGTTTCTATGTTTTCTCTCATTCGCTCAAGACAAGAATTCTACTGCTCCGATTAAATGGGAAAAATACAAAGTTAAGGAAAATAACGTTTCCGTTCTCCTGCCGAAGATGCCCGTCTTAGTTGAAAGTTCAAACATCTGCGCCGGAGAAAGCATCAAGCGTTACGGCGTATATGCCGATAAAGTCATTTACGGAATGAACATTTATTCCAAATCCAACGACGCGCCTCCGCCATATTGTCCTTCTAATCAAGGAAAATTCAACGCGGACAGATTTCTCGACAGAATCGAACAGGTGAAAAAGGAAATAAAGGCAACGGACGAAGCGAGCCTGACGCAGGACGGATTGGAATTGACGAAAATCAAAGGCGAATATTTGACTTGCTGGCTGGTTGACGATTTAAAAAATAATCGCTGGTTTGAGCTTTACGTCGTTGGCGCGGAGGAAACAAACCAGATGGCTGTAAATTTTGTAAAATCATTTAAGATAGAAAATAAGCCTGAAGGCATTGAGATTAAAAACGGCTCGGAACAAACGCTCGGCGACGAACAAATTTCCGACGAAGGGGAAACTTCTGAAACGGTTGATAAAAAAATGTATATCTACCTTAAACCTTTCGCTAAATACACGGAAGAAGCGCGGCGCAAACGAGTTCAGGGAACTGTTCTGCTGAAAATTACATTTTTCGCAAACGGCAGTATCGGAGATATTACGCCGGTAAAGGAGTTGCCAAACGGATTAACCGAGCAAGCAATCGCCGCCGCTAAAAAGATTGTTTTTATACCTCGCATAGAAAAAGGAAAGCCTCAAATTTCTATCAAACAAGTAGAGTATAGCTTCTCGATTTACTAGAATTTACGAAATGCCGCGCTTGATAGAAGTCAAAAATTTGGAAACCGTGTTTTCGACGCGCGCCGGATTGGTGCGCGCCGTCAATGATGTCAGTTTTTATATTGACGCGGGCGAAATGCTCGCGCTGGTCGGCGAATCGGGCTGCGGGAAATCCATTACCGCGCTTTCTCTGATGCGGCTGGTCGCGCCGCCCGGGAAAATTGTCGCGGGCGCGATAAATTTCAAAGGCGAAGATTTATTAAAGGCGAGCAATGAGCGGATGCGCGCGATTCGCGGCAACGATATTGCGATGATTTTTCAAGACCCGATGACTTCGCTAAATCCAGTTTATACGGTCGGCGAGCAGATTGCCGAAGCCCTGCGACTGCACCGCAAACTCAATAAAAAAGATGCGTGGGAAGCGGCGATTGCGGCGATGAAAGAAGTGGCGATTCCAGACCCTGCGCGGCGCGTCAAAGATTACCCGCATCAGCTTTCGGGCGGAATGCGCCAGCGCGGGATGATTGCGATGGCTCTCGCCTGCGACCCTGAAGTATTGATTGCCGACGAGCCGACGACCGCTTTGGACGTGACAATTCAGGCGCAGATTCTCGAACTTTTAAATGAATTGCGGACGACGCGAAAACTTGCCGTGCTTTTAATCACGCACGATTTGGGCGTGGTGGCGGAGGTCGCCGACAGAGTTTGTGTGATGTATACGGGAAGAATTGTCGAAGAATCGGATGTCAAAGAAATTTTTCGCCAGCCGAAACATCCTTACACGCAAGGTTTATTAAAAAGCGTTCCGCGACTACAGCGCGAAAAGGATTTTGCGTCCGAAGCAAGACTACAAACCATCGAAGGCACAGTTCCGAGTCCGACAAATTTACCTGTTGGCTGTCATTTCGCGCCGCGTTGTCAATTCAGATTTGGACGCTGTGTTCATGACCCGATGCCGCTTTTTGAATTGAAAAATAATGTTAAAGTGCGTTGCGTGCTGTATGAAAACAACCGCGAAAAATCCGCAACTGCAAGTTAGAAGATTGGAGTAAATTGAAATGAATCGAGCGATTGCTAAAGAATTTATGACCGAAGCCGAATATCTGGCTTTCGACGACAAATCTAAAATCAGATACGAATATATGGACGGCGAAATTTTTGCTATGGCGGGCGCGACACGCGGGCATAATCTTGCCAATACGAATGTTTCGACTGAATTGAGCCTTCAATTGCGCGAAACCGATTGCGAAGTTTATGTTAATGATTTTCGCGTCAGAATCCGCGAAGGACATAATGTTTATCCCGACGTTGCGGTTGCCTGCGGCGATATTCAAACAACCGACGGCGATAAAACTTTATTGAATCCGATTGTCGTTTTTGAAGTCTTGTCGAAATCAACCGAACAGCGCGACAGAGGCGCGAAGGCGGAAGATTATTACAGCCTGCCGTCGCTCAAAGATTACGTTTTGGTTTCGCAATATCGCATCAGGGTCGAGCATTTTTCGCGTCAGAAAAATAATGTTTGGATTTTGAAAATTTATGAAGATTTGAACGATGTCGTCGAATTAGGTTCAATTAAATGCAAGGTTTCGTTAAAGTTGATTTATCTGAAAATGGGTATTGCGCCTCTGAAATTGGTCGGGAAAAAGAAGAATGGAAAATAGCGCGGTAAAAACACAAAAAAGCGAACTCGTGAGGGTTAAAAATCTTGTCAAACATTTTCCGGTCGAAAATTCGGACGACGTTGTGCGCGCGGTTGACGGCGTTTCGTTTGATATTTTAGCGGGCGAAACATTGGGTTTGGTCGGCGAATCGGGCTGCGGAAAATCTACGGTCGGACGCTGCGTTTTGCGTCTGATTGAGCCGACGAACGGGGAGGTCTGGTTTGAAGATAAAAACATTCTTGAAGCTGGAAAAGGCGAACTGCGCGAGACGCGGCGCGAGATGCAGATTATTTTCCAAGACCCGTATGCTTCGCTTAATCCGCGTTTAAATATCCTTTCAATCGTTTCCGAACCGCTGAAAATTCACGGCATCGGAAATAAACGAGAGCAAAAAGAACGAGTCGCGGATTTGCTGAAAAAAGTCGGGCTTGACCCGCAGTTTATGTTTCGCTACCCGCACGAATTTTCCGGCGGGCAAAGGCAGAGATTGGGAATCGCGCGGGCTTTGGCTTTAAATCCAAAACTGATAATTTGCGACGAGCCGGTTTCCGCGCTCGACGTTTCCGTGCAGGCGCAGGTCGTCAATCTGTTGCAGGATTTGCAAGGCGAATTCGGTTTGACGTATCTTTTTATCTCGCACGGTCTGGCGATTGTCGAACATATTTCGCAGAGAGTCGCCGTGATGTATCTCGGAAAAATCGTCGAAATCGCGGACGCGAAAGAACTTTACGAAAATCCGCTGCATCCATATACACGGGCTTTACTTTCCGCAATTCCGATTCCAGACCCGACAAAAAAACGGACGCGAATAATTTTAAAAGGTGATGTGCCGACCCCTATAAATCCGCCGTCGGGCTGCCGTTTCCGCACGCGCTGCCCGCTGGCAATTGAAGACTGCGCCCGAATTGAGCCGGAATTGCGCGAAATCGAATCGAATCATTTTGCGGCGTGCATTCGCGTCGAAGGTTATGAAAACGCGAGAAAAATTGAAACAATTATTTGAAATCTTCCG
This sequence comes from Pyrinomonadaceae bacterium, assembly GCA_050996405.1. Classification (GTDB taxonomy): domain Bacteria; phylum Acidobacteriota; class Blastocatellia; order Pyrinomonadales; family Pyrinomonadaceae; genus JBPCRW01. The sequence continues at coordinate 11,304 of JBPCRW010000013.1, forward strand.
TAAATCAAGCGTCATCCAAGTTCTACCAATTTACAAAATCTCTATTTTGAGGACAAAAAAATGAACCGTTTTCACGGAATTATAGTTGCCATTGTCGGAGTTTTTATCACGATTTTAAGTGCTTTGAAAGTTGTTCCGCTGCTTAGCACCGGCAGTGCTTTGATATTTTTAGGTCTGCTGCTGTTCGGATTAAGTTTTGTGCCGCGACCCGAAGCGGACGATATGCCGCGAATGCCGACGGCGGAAACTTTAAGCAAAATTTTTTACGCGCCGACCGAAGTTTTTAGAAATCTGCGGCGGCATCCGCGCTGGCTGGTCGTGCTGTTAATCAGCGCGATTTTTTCAACCGTTTATATCAACGCTTTTTATTATCGTCTGACACCGGAAAAAATTGTTAATTTTACGGTCGACAAAATCGCGCAAAGCGGTTTTGTGTCGCCCGATAAAGTAGAGGAAGTTCGTCGGCAAAATCTGGAACAAGCCACAAATCCCGTTTCACGCGCTGGAATGGCGGTCAACGGTTTTGTCGGACTGGTTTTCATAACAGCTTTTATCGGCTTGATTTACTGGGTGTTCGGGCTGGCGATGGGCGGAAATCTTAATTACTGGCAGGCTTTTTCGGCAACCGCGTATTCGATTTTTCCCGTCTCCGTAATTACGTATCTGCTCAGTTTGATAATTTTATTTATTAAAGACCCTGACCAGATTCATCCGCTCATCGGACAAAATTCTCTGGTGCAGGATAATTTGAATTTTCTGGTTTCTTCCGCCGCTAATCCGGTCATTTTTACGTTATTAGGCGCGTTCAGTATTTTAGGATTTTATCGCCTGTGGCTGAACGCCGTCGGGCTGCGAAACGCGGGCGAGCGCATCACGCCAACCATCGCCTGGTCGGCGGCAATTACGGTTTGGGTGATTGGCGTTTTGCTGGCAGTCGTTTCGGCGATGATTTTCGGGAATTTTCTGGGTTAAGCTAAAACTAACATTAAAAAAGGCGAGTTCAATTTGTGAACTCGCCTTTCGTTTTACTCATATCTCAAAGATTCAATCGGGTCGAGCCTTGCAGCCTTCCACGCCGGAAACAGTCCGAAAACAATCCCGATTCCGACGCTGGCGAAAAATCCCAGAATCGGTGCCCAGAGCGGAACATACGACGGCATCACGAGTTTAACTAAAAGCGTTAAAAGCCAGCCGATAAATAATCCGATGACTCCGCCCAAGCCGGTTAAGGTCGCGGCTTCGACTAAAAATTGCAGAAGAATGTCGGTTTGTTTCGCGCCGATGGCTTTGCGGATGCCGATTTCTCTGGTGCGTTCGGTGACGGAAACCAGCATAATATTCATTACGCCGATTCCGCCAATCATCAAACCAACCGACGAAATTACGACCATTGCGAGGGCGACGTATTTTGTAATCGAACGAAACTGCTCGATGATACTGTCGGCAGTTTCAAGACTGAAATTATTGTCCGCGCCGAATGGAACTTGCCGCCGGACGCGCAAGAGGTCTTGCACCTGGTCTTTGGCTTGTTCGAGCATTCCTTTTTTGGCAATGGCGAGAATAAATAAATCTTCGGAATTTGGTTTTATTCTGAGAGCCGAACCCATCGGCATAAAAATTTGATTGCTGTCATCTTGATTGCCGCCGCCAAACTGTTCGCGTTTTTGCAAAACTCCGATGACGCGAAACTCGCGCCCGCCGATTTGCAGAGTGTTGCCAATCGGATTCTCAAACGGAAAATATGCGTCAACGACAGCCGAGCCGATAACGGCGACATCCGTTTTTGTATCGCTTTCGGCTTGCGTGAACCAGCGACCTTCGACCAGTATATTTTGCGGCGATTTTTCGACATTCGGAAAAGTGCCGTTTAAGGTGACGGTAGAAGAAGTTTTTCCGTTTTTACCCGTCACCAGAATTTTTTGTCCGAAACGGTCGCTGGAAACGTCCAGAAAGGGAATTGCCGCGTCAATCGTCGGGAGTTTTTCGATTGCCAGCGCGTCTTCAATTGTCAGAGGTTTCCGCATCCGCTCTTCGCGCGTCGGTCTGCCGGTGTTGAATCCCATTTTCCTTTTATACAAAAAAATCGAGTTTGTGCCGAATGATTCGACCTGTTTGCTGACCGCCGTATCAATCCCGCTGATAATCGAGGAAATCAGCATGACCGTAATCACGCCGATAACCACTCCGATAATCGTCAGAAACGAGCGCAGTTTATTCGAGCGCAAGGTCGAAAACGCCATCTTAAAATTCTCAAAAAATGTATTTCCCATAATCAGTTATCAGTTATCAATTATCAATTAACAATTATCATTGACCAATCGAAAAAATTCGGATTTCTGGTTAATAAGTCAGAAATGATAACTGATAATTGTTAATTGTTCAATCTGCCCGCAACGCCTCAATCGGGTCGAGCCGCGCGGCTTTCCACGCCGGAAACAGTCCGGCTAAAACTCCGACCAAAGCCGAAACGCCGATGGCGACAATTATCGACCAGACGGGAATGCGCGTCTGAAAAATATATTTTGTAATTATAATTCCAAGCAGTTCGGCGATAATCAAGCCGACGATTCCGCCGATTGCCGAAAGCGTCGCGGCTTCAAAAACGAATTGTTTCAAAATATCCGCCTGTCGCGCGCCTAAGGCTTTTCGGATGCCGATTTCTTTGGTGCGTTCGGTAACGGCGACCAGCATAATATTCATAATCACGATTGCGCCGACGATTAAAGCGATTGCCGGAACTGCCAGAATAACAATAAAAGTTGGTCCCAAAATTTTGTCGCGCAGGTTCGTAATCGCGTCGGGCGTGATGATTCCGAAATTATCTTTTTCGCCCGCCGGAATTTTTCTTTTTATTCTAAGCAGGCTTCGCGTTTCTTCGACGGCATCGTCGAAAACCTTGTCCGATTTGGCGGTTACTTCAAAAGACAATGGGCGGCTCAAAGTAAATCCGCCGAAATTCGAGCCGTAGGTTTTTAACGGAAGCTGAACGAAAACATCCATCGGCTGCCCGAAAACGCTGCCTTTCGCCGTCGCCACGCCGACGACTTTATACGGAATTCCGCGAATGTCTATTTCCTCGCCAATCGGCGAGCCGTATGGAAAAAGTTTATCCGCCACGTCCGCCCCGATAAAAGCCACGCGGACGGAATTACTATTTTCCGCTTCGGTAAAATATCTGCCGTCGGCAACATCAATGTTTTCAATATCGGCGATAATAGGCTCCGCGCCGTCAACGCGCACGTCCTGAAGTATTGCGTCGCCGCGTTTGACATCGGCGTTTGTGGCGCGCGCTTTCGCGCCGATTTGGTCAACTAGCTGAGCATGATTTTTGATAAAATCGTAATCTTCAAAGGTCAGAGGTTTATTGCGACGCTGCGCGGCGGCAAATGCGTCGGTATCTTTAAAATCATCAAAACCAAACTGCTGAACCGTAAATGATTTCGAGCCGATTCCGGCGATTTTTTCGTCAACGTAAGAATTAAATCCCTGCAGCAAAGACAGCACAACCATAAACGCCGTCACGCCGATAATCATTCCGAACAGCGTCAGAAACGAGCGCAATTTATGCGCCCAAATTGCCGCCAATGCAAGTTTTAATGTTTCTGCGATATTCATAAAACAATTACCCGTTAATCGAATTAACTTTTTAATTATACGGATAAAACCAATTAAAGTTTAGCGCATGTTGAAGATTGCAAACGGAAAATTATGAAAGTAAAAAGGAACTGCTTTTGACTAAAGCGCGCTTTATTTAATTCTTTCATCTTTCTCGATTACGCCGTCGCGGATGGTTATGATGCGGTGCGCGCGTTTGGCGATGTCGTGTTCGTGCGTGACGAGAATAATCGTGTTGCCATCCGAATGGAGTTTTTCAAACAGAGCCATAATTTCATAACTCGTTTTCGTATCGAGCGCGCCGGTCGGTTCGTCCGCCAGCAGAATTGAAGGATGATTAACCAAAGCGCGGGCAATCGC
>JBPCRW010000027.1:0-8038 GCA_050996405.1 Pyrinomonadaceae bacterium
TGGCAAATCATATTCGTCGTCATCGGGGCTTGCAAATCGGTGACGAAACAACCGAAAAACTGAAAACTAATTTTGCTTCGGCGGTTGTGCCGGACGAATTGGGAAAATCCACAATAATTCGCGGGCGAGACGTGCAGACGGGCAGCCCCGGCGCGGTCGAAACCACATCGGGCGAAATTTATCCGGTCGTCGAAGGAATTATTCGCCGCGTCGCAATGATGATTAGCGACGCTCTGACCGAACTCCGACCGGAAGTGGCGGCGGACATTTTTGACCGTGGAATCATTTTAACCGGCGGCGGCGCGCTTTTTAACGGCATTGACCAGTATCTTCGCAGTATCGTCAATCTTCCCGTGCTGATTTCCGACGAACCGCGTTACGCGACCGTGCGCGGGCTGCTGAAAATGTTTGACGAGCCGGAATTGCTTGAACGAGTTTCGCGCAATGAGCCGAACGTTTTGCAAAACGCCGAAATTCCGTTTGAAGCGTAGCGAAACCTTTAAAATTAAACCAAACTTCGTTCTTACAAAATAAAAAAGCGGGCGCGGAGAGGAATCCGCGCCCGCTTTTTACGCCAACAAATTATTTGCCCGCATTTACATTTGTGTTTGTGTTGGTTGTGGTAGTGGTCGTCAATGAACCCGCGCCGGAAACCACCGCGTATTCGATGCGGCGATTTTGAAAACGTCCGTCTTCCGTGTCGTTTGACGCTTTCGGTTTCGTATCGCCGTAGCCTTTCGCTGCCAGCATTTTGTCGCTTACGCCGAGTTTAATCAGAGCGTTGCGAACCGAATCGGCGCGGGCTTGCGAAAGTTTCTGATTACCGGCGGCGTTGCCCGTGTTGTCGGTGTGTCCGCTGACTTCGATAATCGTGTCGGCGGGCTGGGCTTTTAAAACTTCCGCCGCTTTCGCCAGAATCGGCTGCGCGTCTGCCGGAATCGCCGAACTGCCGGAAGCGAAATTGATAATCGAAACGTTCAGCGCGTCAACTAACTGCTGAATGGTTTTCGCTTCGTTCAATTCCTTTAACGCTTCTTCGTTGGCTTGTTTCGACGCGCCTACCGCACCCGCTAAAGTAACCGGCATTTTCCAATTTGCGAAAAGCGATTTCAGTTGGTCAACGGCAGCTTGCGGAAGATTGCTCGCTTCCGTAATCGCGCTTCCCGTAAAAGCAAGCACTCCGGTTTTCCAGTCTTTCAAATTCGGCAGGATTTTTTGGAAATTATCCCACCAGCCCGCGCCGAACGGTTTGGCGTTTGCGTCAACCCGCAAGCCCATGTAATCAACGTTTCCCGCGCCGAATTGTGCGTCGAGTTTGGCTTTGATGTCGTCCAGAGTTTTCTGGTCTGGAACAACGCCCGTCACCGTATATCTACCGTCTCTGGCTTCAATTCTAAAACTCGAATCAGCGGTTTTAACCGTCGCGTTGGCGTTCGTCACAGCCTTATTTACGTTGACATTCGTATTTGCGGGCGGCGGAGCTTCGGCTTTGCGGCAGAAAGCCCACCCGATTGCAACCAGCAAAGCGAGCAGAATAAGCGGCAGCAGCCATTTCAGAATCGAATTGTCAGACCTGCCGACGGTCGCCTCGTCAACTCGATTAAACGCCGCCGTCGCTCTGTCGCCGACCGAACCGGCGGCAGCGTCAACGCGGTCAACCGTTTCCGCCACCGCGCCGCTGCCCGAAAGATAACCGCCGATTCTCGACAGCAGACTGCGTTCATCCGGCACAACTCCGTCCGGTGTCAGACGGTCAACCACGTTTGGAATCATTACTCCCAACGCCGATTTGGCGGCTCCGGTTTCAATACCCGCCTGGCTTGCCATTCGGCTGACGGTATTTTCTCCCAACGCCGATTCGACCTGTTCGCCGGAAAGATGCGTGTTGTCGCCCGTGCTAATCCACGAATCGGCAACATCACCTAAACCCGCTTGTCTAAACCGATTTAAAAATCCGGCAAAGCCGCCCTGATTCCGGTCGGTTATTAATCCCAGTAAAGCCGAAAGTAAATTTCCAGCCTTGTTTTCCAAACCGAATCTTTCTCTATTCTCGCTAATAATTGAATCGAATATTGACATAGTTTAATGCGCTCCTTAGGTTATCCTTTTAGTTTCGTATTCGAGCAAAAAACTGGTCGCCGAACTAACTGCAAATTCATTCGTTTAGAATTACGCGGCGGGTTTCTAATTTTTGCTTTCCCGCCATTGTTTCCCACGCGCCGTTAATTCGTCAAGTATTTTCTGTAATTCAAGTCGTTTATTTTCAATCTCGTTTTCGTTCGCGTCATTAGAAACGTAAATCGGCGCGCCTAAAAAAACGCGGGCGCGGCTGAAAGGTTTCGGAATCTGAAGATTATCCCAACTGCCGATTTTCCAAAAAGATTTTGTTTCCACGACAAATGGCATCATCGGATTTCCGGTTTTTTTCGCCAGCACGCACGCGCCGGATTTGGCGACGTATTTCGGACCTTTCGGACCGTCAATCGAAAAAGCCGTCGGCAGTTTTTCGCGCATTGCCCGAATCAATTCAACCAGTGCCGCAACGCCGCCGCGCGTCGAACTGCCGCGCACTGCTCCGTAACCGAAACGCCGTATAAACGCGGCGATATATTCACCGTCAAAACTCTGCGACGTGATGACGATGATTTTGCGGCTGCGAAAAAAATATGTTCCGGCAAAAATTCGATTGTGCCAGAAAACATAAATCGGAATTTTGTTGGCGGCGTAAATTTTCTCGAAATTTTCCCAGTCTTCGGTTTCGTAACGCAGCGTTTTTCCAATCAAACTTATCAAAATAAAAAACGCCCAATCCGCGAGCCGAATGACGAATCTTTGTTTGAAGGAATACGCGGATAAATCGGCGCGTTCGTAAAAATTTTTAATTTTTCGCGTCATCGAATAGGAATTCGTCGGACGTTTGGTTTAATATGTGCAACAAAGAGATTATTTTATCGTAAATTTTTGTTGAAGGCTTTCAGCAAAGCCGGATTTCCTGTAAAACAGCTTACCGAAAATGCACAAGAGAATTTTAATTGTTGACGATTATGACGATTTAAGCACGTCGCTCACGGTGGAGTTCGGCGCGTCGGGCGATTCTGTGAAAACGGTCGAAACCCGCGCGGAAGCAGTCGAGCTAATCGAAAAAGAAAAATTCGATTTGATTATCACGGATTTGGACGGCGAACATCTGCTTGCCAAATCCGACGATAAAACGGACTGTTTGCCCGAACCTATTTCCAATTCACGCAGTCAAATAAAAGCGTTCAAAATTTGCGTTCCCAATTATAAAAGAAAGGAATTCAGCGAAGCCGAACTGAAAAAATTTATTGAAATTACGCTCGATTACAAAGCAAAATTTGTTGACCAAAAAAAGTCCGTTCAAAATCTGCGCGAAAAAATCGAATTTGAAATTCCGAGTTTTATATCCTTGATGCACTGCATTTTGGATTATCTGTTGAATCGCGTCGAAAAAAACGGCATCGTCAATTCCGAAAACTCAAATCTTTTCATCGCTCTGGACGAAGCCTTTGTCAACGCCGTCAAACACGGCAACAAATTCGACGCGCAAAAATTTGTGCGAATCACGGCGGATATTTCCGCCAAAGAAGCGCGTTTTACCGTCGAAGACGAAGGCGAAGGTTTTGACATAAATTCGATTCCAAACCCGCTCGATGCCGAAAATCTTTTCAAAACTTCCGGTCGCGGCGTGCTGATAATTCATAACGTGATGGACGAAGTGAAATACAACGAGCGCGGCAACCGCGTCGAGATGGTTAAGAAAAGCGAACAAGAAAATAGTAAAAATGGAAACTGATTTTACTTGAGCATATTGCCGTTTGCTTCAGCAAACGGTTTTAGAATTTAAATTCAGGATGGCTTTAGCCAAACAAAAATATGTCATTTGTCAAGATCTGGGTTCACCTCGTATTCTCAACCAAAAACCGCGAGCCTTATTTCACAAAAGAAATTCGTCTCACTTTAATCGAACATATTAAATCCAACGCCAAGGAAAAAGACATTTATATTAAAGCAATTGATGGCTGGTCAGAGCATTTGCATTGTCTGGTTTCTTTGGGCAAAGAACAGAATATCGCTAAAATCGCAATGCTGATTAAAGGCGAATCGGCGCATTGGTTGAACGAGCAGAATTTTTTCAAAGGCAGATTTTACTGGCAAGACGATTATTTTGCCGTTTCGGTCAGCGAATCGCTTGTTGCGGCGGTCGAAAATTATATTGAAAATCAAGAGAAACATCATTCGGCGAAACCTTTTGATGAAGAACTTCGGTTTTTTAAAGAAAAGTATAAATGGTGAAAGGCATTTCGGCTAAAGCCGGTTTTCTTTGCTTCTCATAACCGTTTGCTGAAGCAATCGGCAAATTAAGAAAGTATCCAACTTGCATAAATCAATGAAAGTCACCATCGCGCAAATCAATACGACCAGCGGCGACATCGAAGGCAACGTCGCCAAGATTTTGGATGCCATCGAAAAAGCCAAAGCGGACAAATCCGAGATGGTTGTTTTCCCCGAAGCCTGCACTCACGGTTACACTTCGCAGGACTGGTTTCAAGACCGCGACATCATCGAAAACTCGCTTCAGCCGCTTGAAAAAGTTATTCCCGCAACCGTTGGAATAACGGCGATTGTCGGCACGATTCGCCCGACGAACGACGCGGACGGGCGAAAATTATTTAACTGCGCCGCCGTCATCCACGACGGAAAATTGATTGGCTTTGCAGATAAAACTCTGCTGCCCGAATATGACGTTTTTGACGACCCGCGTTATTTTGAACCGGCGGATTTTCGCAAAATTTTTGAAATTGACGGGCGCAAAATCGGTGTCGTCGTCTGCGAAGATTTCTGGAACGACAAAACTTTCTGGAAGGAGAGATTATACGATGCCGACCCGACCGACGAGCTTGTTATGCAAGGCGCGGATTTAATCGTCGCCGTCAACGCTTCGCCGTATAACAAAGGCAAAATAAAATTGCGCTGCGAGATGGTTTCGCACCGCGCCAAATTGCAGAAAAAGCCAATTGTGTTCGTCAATCTCGTCGGCGGAAATGACGGAATTGTTTTCGACGGCGCGAGTTTAATTGCCGACGAAGAAGGCGATATTATTTTGCAAGCTCCGGCATTTAAAGAATTTGTCGGAACGGTTGAATTAGACGTTCGCAAACCCGACGCGCGCGGCATTACGGGTGATGAAATCGAGTCAATTCGTCAGGCTTTGGTTTTGGGAATCCGCGATTACGCGCGAAAAAATCGTTTTACGAAATGCGTTTTGGGCTTGTCGGGCGGCATTGATTCGGCTCTCGTCGCCGCGCTCGCGTGCGAAGCAATCGGCGCGAAAAATCTGTTGTGCGTGATGATGCCGTCGCCTTTTTCATCCGAAGGAAGCGTTAAAGATTCAGAAGAATTGATAAAAAATCTCGGCTGCGAATCGCGCGTCGAGTCGATTTCCGGCGCGTTTGAAGTTTTATTGAAACAGATGAATCTAAATAAACCGACCAAAGGCGGCGAAAGTTTGGCGGCGGAAAATATGCAGGCGCGTCTGCGCGGCGTAATTTTAATGGCGATTTCCAACGCCGAAAATCGCCTTCTTCTCGCAACCGGAAACAAATCGGAATTAGCCGTCGGCTACTGCACGCTTTACGGCGACACGAACGGCGGTTTGGCGGTTTTAGGCGACGTTTTAAAAACCGAAGTTTGGCAAATCGCGCGGCACATTAACGAAAGCGCGAAACGCGAAATTATCCCGCATAAAATTATTGATAAAAAACCTTCCGCCGAACTCGCGCCGAATCAATTCGACCAGGATTCTTTGCCGCCATACGATTTGATGGACAAAGTTTTAAAACGCTATTTTGAAGATAAATTTTCGCCCGCCGAAATTATCGCCGAAGGAAATGATGCAAAACTCGTCTATGATTTACTGAACAAAGTCGAATCGCCCGCCAACGAATTCAAACGTCAGCAATTGCCGCCGACGATTATTATTTCCAAAAACGCTATCGGTGTCGGTCGCCGTCGCCCGATTACGCATAAATATCGGAGAAGTCAAAAATAAAACGAGCGAACATCAAAAAAACAATCATCCGAATTCGATTTTGATTTTATGATTTATTTCGACAACAACGCGACGACCGAACCTGCGCCCGAAGTTTTTGAAGCGATGATTCCGTTTTTAAATTTTTTTTACGGCAATCCTTCGTCCGCTTACGATTTTGGGCGCGAAATGCGAAAAATTATCGAAAGTTCGCGCGAGCGAATCGCAGATTTAATCGGCGCAAACGACGCACAGGAAATCGTTTTCACATCCGGCGGAACGGAAAGCGATAATTGGGCGATTTTGGGCGCGCTCGAAGCGAATCCAGCAAAAAAACATATCGTCACGACGCGCGTCGAACACGAAGCCGTCAGAAAACTTTGCGAGAAATTGGAAAAGAAAAATTACGAAATAACGTGGCTTGACGCGGACGAAAACGGCTTTTTAGATTTGGACGAATTGAAAAATTCTCTGCGTGAAGCCACGGCGATTGTTTCCGTAATGGCGGCGAATAACGAAACCGGAATTTTGTTTCCGGTCGAAAAAATCGCGCGTATCGTCAAGGAAAATTCAAACGCGATTTTTCACGTTGACGGCGTGAACGCGGTCGGCAAAATTCCGTTTGATTTGAAAAAAACGGAAATTGATTTGTTCAGTTTGTCCGGTCATAAATTTCACGCGCCCAAAGGAATCGGCGCGCTTTATATCAAAAACGGCGTGAATTTGCCTGCGTTTTTAATCGGCGGCGGACAGGAAAACGGCAGGCGCGCCGGAACGGAAAGCGTGCATCAAATCGCCGGAATCGGCGCGGCGGCAAAACTCGTCAAAGATTTTTCGGCGATGGAGAAAGTCAGGAAATTGCGCGACAAACTCGAAGATTTTATTTTACAAAAAATTCCGAACGCGAAACTTAACGGCACGAATGACAAAACGAAACGTTTGCCGAATACGTCGAGTATTTCATTTTCAAATCTAAACGGCGAAACAATTTTAGCGAAGTTAAATGATTTAGAAATTTGCGCGGCAACCGGCTCGGCTTGCAACGCTGAAAATCACGCTGCGTCAGCAGTTTTAGAGGCGATGAATATTCCTTACGCCGACGCGATGGGCGCGATTCGTTTTTCTTTAGGAAGATATAATACGAAAGCGGAAGTTGATTTTGTGACGGAAAAACTGCCGGAAATTATTGAAGAATTAAATTCAATGTCTTTGTAAATTCCAACAAGATATTATTTATTCCTTTTTACTTTTTCCAGTTCCTTTTCAATTACGTTTTTCATTCGGTCAAACTCCGCCTCGTTGTAACCGACCGATTGGAATAAGATTTTTCCGTCCGTGCCGATGACATAACTGCGCGGAATACCGCCGTCGCCAAACAATTTGAAAATCGCTCGGTCAGTGTCAGCCGCAGTCGGGAAAGTATATCCGTATTTTTTGATGAACGGCGCAATTTCATCTTGTGTTTGCTCGCGGGCTATTGCCGCCATCACAAAATTTTCTGACTGCTTATTTTTCTGCCAAATTTCCTTTTCGATGCGCGGCATTTCTTCCAAGCACGGCGGACACCAAGTTGCCCAAAAGTTGATATAAACGATTTTACCTTTGAGGTCGGAAATTTTGAATTCCTTATTATTAGCGTCAGTTACAGTAAAGTCGGGCATTTCCTGCCCGACTTTTGTGTAAGATTTTATCTCGTCTGTTTGCGCGTTGATAGCAATTACAGACAAAAACGTTAACAGAAAAGATAAAAAAACTTTTTTCATTTATTTCGTTCTCCAGTTTCAAATAAAAATGGAAAAGTTTAAGCGAGAACTAGATTTTCCATCTATAAAAAATTTCTGAATAAGTAAGTGAACAGAATTATTTTATAAGTGTTCTGTCCTTAAATTTAATCTTGTATTCTGTTTCTAAATTACTCAAGATTTCTTTAATTGCTTCGGTTAATTTCTCAAACAAAGCGTAATCTTCCGCCTTGAGCCATTCGTATTT
>JBPCRW010000034.1:0-4484 GCA_050996405.1 Pyrinomonadaceae bacterium
CTAAAAGGCATCTCCGGCATTTTTAATTCGTCATTTTTAATTTGTAATCGAAAACACCCGGCGCAAAGGAGGTTTGGTGAAATTCCCACACTGCCCGCGCAACCGTGATTACAGTTATCAGTTATCAATTATCGGTTATCTTTCTGACTATTGATAACTGATAACCGTAATAGTCGGGAACTTTGCCCGTTTGTTTATTCCAACTAACCACTTCCGCGCTGGGCGGAAAAGGAGAATTATGAAAATTATAGAGATTTTAAGTCTAATTTGTTTTTTGACAATCGGAATTTTAGCGCAGGCAAACACAACCGTTTCCGGCACGTTACCCGGCGGGCGGGCGATTGCGAATCAGAAAATCAAACTTGTTTCGCAAACCGAAACGTTTGAAACGACGACCGACACGAGCGGGAATTACAAATTTGCAAACGTCGCGGACGGTAATTATTTGCTTGTTTATAACGACAAACAGGCAAGCGTCACCGTGAAAAATGGACAAGTTTCGATTGCGAATTTAGCCGAAGTCGTCGTGATTTCTGCTGGAACGACGCAGTCGATTGACGAAGTTTCCAAATCGGTCAACATCATCGATTCACAGGAATTGCGCGACCGCGCGGATTTTTCCTTGACGGAAACTCTGCGCTCGATTCCGGGTTTTCGCGTGCAGCAGCTCGGCGGTTTCGGCAGAACCGCGAGCATCAAAACGCGCGGTTTGCGAAATCAGGACACGGCGATTTTAATTGACGGAATTCGCTTTCGTGACGCTTCGGCGATTACGGGCGACGCTTCGGGGTTTTTGTCGGATTTTACGTTGACGAGCGTCAATAAAATTGAAGTTTTACGCGGTTCTGGAAGTTCGCTTTACGGCACGAACGCCATCGGCGGAACAATCGATTTTCAAACGCCGAAACCGACGGCGGGAATGCACGGGCAAATCGGCGGCGCATTCGGCGGTTACGGCTTGAAACGCTTTCGCGGAAATTTTTCCGACGGAACTGAAGATGGAAAATTCGGTTTTAATTTAGGCGTTTCGCGCACGCTTTACACCAAAGGAATTGACGGCGAAGACGACGCGCATAATACAAATTTTCAATCACGAATTGAATACAATCCGTTTGAAAAAACAAATATTTCGGCGCGATTTTTCGTGTCGGATGCGTTTGTTAGGCTTAATTCAAATCCTGACACGATTGGAACTTTGCCCGCTTCAAACGCGACGATTATCAACGCCGTTCCGCTCGCGCGCGATTTATTAAAACGCTATGAAAACGGGCAAAGCGTTTCAAATTTCGGCAGCGCGACATTCATTCCCGACGCGAACGACCCAGACAATTTTCAAAAATCGCAAGCCTTTGCCGGACAACTCGCGCTGACGCAAATTGTCAACGACAAACTCGTTTTTCAGACTTCGTATCAAGGTTTGCGAACTGCTCGAAAAAATGACAACGGCATTCTCGGATTAGGTTTTCAAAGTCCTTCGACGAGCCTTTTCAAAGGCTTTATTCAAACCGCCAACGCGCATTTTAATTGGACGCCGAACCGCTACACGGAAGCGACTTTCGGCTATGAATTTGAACGCGAAAAATATCGCAACGATGGTTTAACGCCGACGGGCGCGGGAAATTTTATAACTCGCGCTTATCAAACCAGCCACACGATTTACGCGCAGGGTTTGCTGAAATTTTTTGACAACAAATTACAGCTTGCGGGCGGTTTCCGCACCCAGGTTTTTGATTTGAAAAAGCCGGAGTTTAGTGGAACGAATCCGCCGTATAGCAACCTCGCTTTGGACAATCCGCCGAACGCTTACACATTCGATGGCGCGGCTTCATACTTTTTTGCGACATCGGGAACAAAAATTCGCGCCCACGTCGGCAACGGTTATCGCGTGCCGAGTTTGTATGAAAGATTCGGCACGTTTTACAGCGGTTTTTCGCGCAGTTTTTTCGCGTTCGGCAATCCTGATTTGAAGCCTGAACGAACCATCGCTTTTGACGGCGGCGTTGACCAAAATTTTTTCGGCAATCACGCCAAAATTTCGGCGGTTTATTTCTATACAAAGCTGATTGACACCATCGGTTTCGCAAACGGCGTTTCGCCAATCGGAACAACCGCCAGACCGTTTGGCGGCTATCTTAATACCAAAGGCGGCATCGCTCGCGGCTTGGAATTCAGCGGACAATTGAAAGCGACGAAATCAACCGACATTTTCGCGTCATACACTTTTACAAACAGCGACCAGCGCGCGCCGCAAGTTGCGGGCAGCGGAATTATCGAAACTCTGGCAATTCCGAAAAATCAGTTTACGCTGGTTGCAACGCAGAGGTTTCGGCGGGCTTGGGTCAATTTCGATTTTCTCGCCGCCGATTCCTACATCGCGCCGATTTCCAGCAACACGACTTTTCAAACATACATTTATCGTTTCAAAGGCAACCGGCGCGGCGATTTGACGGGCGGTTATACTTTCCCGATAAACAACGAAAAATTAAATTTGCGCGTTTATGGAACGATTGAAAATTTGTTTGACGACGATTATTACGAAAACGGTTTCCGCACGTTCGGCAGAAACGGACGCATCGGTTTGAGTTTCGGATTTTAAAACAAATTAGCCGCGAATTACTAGAATAACACGAACATAAAAGCAACAATAATTCGTCTAATTTATCTAATTTGTGGCTAATTCTTTCTTCTTTTTGCATCCAACCAGGTGTATAATTAAAAACAAAGAGGACAAAACGATGAAAAAACGAATTCTGCTGATTTTGAGTTTGATTCTTGGCATCACGACTTTTGCTTTCGCGCAGGCGGCGCGAACGATAACTAATGCCGATTTGGAAAAATTCCGGCAGGCGCGCGAACAAGCCGATGCCGATTATCGCGCCAATTACAAACAGCGCGGAATGCCTTCGCCCGAAGAAATCGAACGGCGCGAAGCCAGACGGGAAAGAGAATTAGCGGATTACGCCGCCCGCGCCCGCGCCGCCGAGCAGAGAGAATATGAAATTCAGTTGCGGGCGAACGCAATGGGAACGCAGAACGCTTTGATTGAAGCCCAAGCCGAGTATCTGCGCGAACAAAACGGCGGATTTTATAATCAGCCTGTTTTCGTCGGCGGTCAGGTTTCAACGCCGTTTGGCTACGGCGGTTTTTACGGCGGCGGCAATTTCTACGGCAATTATCCGCGCAATTACGGGCATCGCGGTTATCGTCAATTCGCTCCGCTTCCGCCGAATGTCCAGATTGTCAGAAACGCGGCGAACAGTTTCCCGACGGCTGGCGAAATTCGCAATCAGATTTACGGGATTCCACCGCAAATTCGCGGCAGGCGCGGCACTTTCGGCAGAAGACATTAATCTATATTGTCAGAATTATGGCTGATTAAGCAAAAGCGAAAATTTTGTAATTAAATGAAACGCGGATAAAATAAGAGAAAATCCGCGTTTTTTTTATTTGAGCAATTTATGAAAAGTGGTTGGGAAGCGATTACGGACGCGGAAATCCACACGCAGCTTGCGACGGAAAATTATGCTTAAAACAATTGAAGAAAAATATGAAACCGTAATTGAAAAAAAATACTTTCTATTTCTTCAATACCGAATTTGCCGAAACTTATGAAGGATATTTAATCACGCTCAAAGAATCTCTTTTGCTTCTCAAAAATGAAATTGAAACCGACGGTTTAAGAAAGGAAATTTTTGCCGATTTTCTTGCCGATAAAGAAAATGGTTTAGATGCTTTACTCGCTTTGACAGGATTTTCAAACGAATCGCTTAAACGACTAATAACTTTGATTCGCGTGGCAGACAATTCATCACTTTCTAAACTGACTTTGAAAGAAGAATGGTGTCCGAAAGAAGATTTGGAAATGGTAAAAGAATAGTCGAGCAGCACGGTTACCAGGCTCATTAAGAAAAATGAATCTTTTAGAAATGGAATTGTAAATCTGTTTTTTGAAGGTGCGACGCTGCCGTTTTTGGCAGAAAGAATGCCGCTTTTTGAGTTGAAAAAGTTGAGTCTTGAAAAGTTAAAATTCGAGCCGTCGAGTATGATTGATACTTTGATTCGCTATAAAGTCAAAGGTTCGATGTCGGGCAAGAAACAAAATAATCCAGAAGCATTGATTGCAAGTCTGTTGACAAACTTGGAGGTAACTTTTGAGGCGGGTGATTTAGCTGAATTGATTCTCAATGCGTTTGACACAAAACGCACGATGGATTTTATAATTCCGAACAAAGTGAATCCAAAAATTGTGGTTGAAAGTTCGTTTCTAGTAACGACTTCTTCCGGGCAAGGTGATAAATCGAAGACGGAAATTGCAATTAACGCTTTGCTCAAACAACATTATCCCGACGCGATTTTCGTCGGATTTATTGACGGGCTTGGTTGGTATGCGCGGCGACATGATTTGAAGAGAATGGTTGCGGCTTACGAAGACGTTTTTACATTTCACGAAGACGAATTGGAAAGATTCGAGAAATTAGTTATCG
>JBPCRW010000182.1:0-2777 GCA_050996405.1 Pyrinomonadaceae bacterium
TTAAGTTTTTCCCAACCCCAATCAATCAACTTTTGTTGTTGGTCACTAATCTCACTACTTTTTTTATCTTTATTTCTTATAGAAATTTCTGCTGCTTCTGCAAGATTTGCGACCAACCATAAATCTCTATTTAATCCACCTGATATTAATTGAGAATTACTCAGAAAATCCGCCAACCATTCGTCACGAACAATTTTTTCGTCACTATCAATGTCAACATATGCTTTCGCTACTGAAAAAACATCCCCAAAAACAGTTCTCATATTGGGATTTAACTCGTATCCAAGAGAACTGACAATTTCTGCGACAGTTTCGCTATCTTCTTCAAAAAGCGGAAATTGTGCATAAAAGCGTTGCACTTTATCTTTCAAATTTGGAACATCACCTAAGCCGGTGTAATCGCCGTGCGGGTCGAAAATCACAATCGGATAATTCTTTTTCGCTAATTCTTCAATAATTCGCCGCGCCGTAACGCTTTTGCCCGCGCCGGTCATTGCTAAAATCGCCAGATGACGGGACACAATCGCGTGTCCGTCAACCATTATGTTCACTTCCGGGCGATTTGCTAACGTCGCAATATCCAACGCGCGATTTTGTTTCTTCGGGTCGTTTAAATCGCCGACGACAATTCGCGCTATATCTTCAGAATCAGGACGATAAGCCATCGTCGCCGGTTTCGGCGGATAACGAAGCTGGTCGAGTTTGCCTCTGCTGCCCGTCATTGGTTCAACGCCTAAAACTTGGCAAACCGCCGTGACCATCTCTCGGCTCAAACTCAAAACCGTGTCGAAAGGATTGGTGCGCGTGGCGGCGAGTTCGTGTCCGGCTTCCTGCGGGAAAAGTGGATTGATACGTTCAATCGTTTGCACTTTCGCCCAAACGCGAATTGGCTTTGCTGGTTCGTTCGGTCTTTCTGAATCGGAAATTTCCGAATCAACGGCGATAATGTCTTGCTCTTTGACAGAAGACGCAGCAACGGCAAGGCGAAACTCCCGCGTCGTGCTTTCGCCGACAATCGTTCCGACATAACTTAAAGTTTTCATTTTTGCCTCAAGTATTTCTGTAATAATTTCTTTCTAAATTGGCGGACGAAAAAGCCAATCGCGTTGTGTCATATAAATAGATTGAATTAAAATCTCGCGCATTTGCTTGTCGCTGATTTCACCTTTCTGCAAACTGATTCCGAGATGAAGTTTAATAAGTTTGGCATAAGCATCGGTCATCCAATTCGGAACTTTCGCGTATTTGTCGGCGACATCCAACCCGACCGGAAAACCGTAACCGGGCAAAAGTCTCGAATATAAATAAACGCGCCGCGCTGCTTCCGTAATTTGTTCCTCGCCTAAATCGGCGAAAGTTTCAACGCGAATCGGGTCGGAAGTTTCCGTGACGCGCACGTAGCAACCACGCACAAGCGGAAAACCGAAATCGTTATTCGGTTTTAGAACGGAAAAATCCGCGCTGTCTGTTCCGGCTTCGGTTGGCATAGAAATCCTACCGCCTCGCAAACCGCTATACTTATCAATTTCCCAACTCTCCGACGCTTGCGATGGCTGTAAAAGCATCGAGAGCAAAATCGCATCCGTGTAGCCTAATTTGTCAAGAAAAGGTTTCGGCGCGGTCAAATCTGTGCGCCCGTAAATTCGATTGAAATAATCGCCGTCTCCTTTTTCCCAAAGACTGCGAAAAATACGGTCAAGCAAAATTTTCTCGGAAAACTCGCGCAATGTTCCGCCGCGCTCCACCGCGCCGCAGATAATCGGGACGGGATTTCGGCGTTTGGCTTCCGTTATCAAACGATTGTAAAGAAACGCAATCCACGCCATCGGCTCGAAGACGCGATTTTCAATCCATTTGTGAGCGCGGTCAGTCATCTTTCGATAAATGTTGACGTTTGCTTCCTGCAAAAAACTTTCCTTCAGTTCGCGTGCTTTTTCTATGCCCGGCGCGTAATGCGCTAGAAAAACGTCAATATCTTTTTCTGTAAAAGGCGTATGACCGGCGTATGCGCTCATCAAGTAAACAAGCGGTCCGTGAAACATCAGAACGCGCAGATTCGGTGTTCGTTCGAGCGCGGCAAGTCCGCCCAAAAGTTCCGCCGTTATGCGGACAATATCCACAAAATCCTTGCGGTCTTTGCTTCCGCCTTCGAGGTCGCCCAAAATGACCGGATAATAACCGAATTGTTCACGCTCCGCCAAATTTCTCTCGCCGGTTTTGACACAATACGAACCGACGCGCAAAAGAATCGGAACTTGGCTGGAAAGTTGAACTCTGCCGACACCGCCGTCAATAAAAGTAACGACTTCACCCGAAACTTCGCTCCATTCCGCATTCTCAATTTGGCGTATGGTCATTATCGGTTCGGCTCGGACCTGCTTAATTGACCGCCGCAGAGCGGAGATAAAAGTTGCCGTGTTTTTTAAATAATTGTCACGAAAACTTTCCGCCACCGTCAGCGCATTTTCCGCCAAGCGCATAAAAATTAGCGGCTGTTTTTGTAAATCGGCAAGCACTGCTTCATCCGGCTGTTGAATTTCGTTTTGATTCATACGCGCTGAACTTTAATACCAAGTCTTTGTAAAACCTTTCGGGCTTGGTCTGAGTGAAATTTGCCGACTGGCAAGTTAATTAATCGGCTAACCAACCACTTGGGAGAAATCTTAAAATCATCAACCAATACAAACCAAGATTGATAATTTTGCAAATTTTTCATTCCATTCTGAGAAATCTCATCCTTAACTATTGCACGGATTTCCTTTTCGGTTGTATATAGC
>JBPCRW010000212.1:0-21704 GCA_050996405.1 Pyrinomonadaceae bacterium
TTCATCTCTCAATACCTTTATTTGCAAAGTATTACTGACAAAGCGTAAATATCTAATTTGTGAATCCGGTTGTCCGGTTAGCTTCGCTTTCATAATTAAATTTTGTGTGCCAAATGTGTGCCAAGTCCGCTAAACTTGGATAAATTCAAATAAACTCAAAGAACATTATAAAGCACAAAACGCTATCGTATAAAGGCTCAAACAAACTCACCTAAACTTAATTAAATCAACATTTAAGTCTGAAAATCCGCGTGTCGGCGGTTCAATTCCGTCCCAAGCCACCATTAAATAAAGGTAAATAAGCCGATTCTACAAAGTTTCGGCTTTTCTTTTGTCTGCTTATGCCGTTAGATTGATATTCTAACGGCATACAAAATGGAAAGTAGATAGGAAGCGCGCTATGTCCCGGAAACCTAAAAAACGTCACTACGGAGATTACACGAAAATTATTGACGGAAATCTTTATGCTGTCGTGAATCTCCGCCAACCCGACGGCAAGTATAAAAAAAAACATAAAAAAGTTGTCGATAAAACCTCCGCTTTGCAATGGGCGTTAAAAGAACTGGAAAAACACAAAAAGGGAAGCTCAATAGATGAGAGTTTAACTTTCGCCGAATTTGCCGAATGGTACGCGGAAGAATTTCTTCATAAACCGAATTTTGAAAAAGGATTGAAAGTATCAGGTGTCAGAGACTATAAACGCCTGGTAAATAAACTTGCTAAAATGAAATTGTTTTTCGCGGCTCGAAAAATGAAAGATTTCGACGAGAGCGATTTGCGTCGCTGGGCAAAACATCGCCGGGAAACGGATAAAATTCTAACCGCTACCCTGAATCGTGATTTTGCATTCCTGAAAACAATGCTCCGGCGCGGTAAAAGATTCAAGCGAATTGAGAATGTTCCCGAGTTTGATATTAACTCTGCGGCTGAAAACGAACGCGAGCGCGTGATGAGTTTTGAAGAAGAAAAGAGAATTCTCGCCGCGTGTGTTGATACTGAAATTATCAAAGTAAAATCCCGTGCCGGAAATTCTTACGAAATGGAAATAGATGCCAAACGCGGGCATCTGAAAACCGTAATCATTTTAGCCCTTGATACGGCAATGAGACTTAATGAGATATTTTCCCTTTCCTGGCAAAACGTCAATTTTAAGGAAAAGACTATTACCGTTACCGCTCAAAACGCCAAAACGCAGAAAGCGCGGCAAATTGGAATGACGGACAGGGTTTATGCAGAACTTAAAAAATTATCGGCAAATACCAAACAAGAAAAAGTGTTTGACCAAAAGAATCCCAAACGGGCGTTTAGAACCGCCTGCCTGCGCGCCGGAATAGAAGGCTTGCATTTCCACGATTTGCGCCACACGGCAATTACAAGAATGATTCGCGCCGGAATTCCGCATACTGAAGTAATGAAAATAAGCGGGCACACACAAATGAAAACATTTCTGCGCTATCTAAATTTGACAGGCGAATCAGTTCAGTCAAACGCTAAACAGCTTGCAGAATTTCTAAAGAAAAACTCTTGAATTTCATCTGAATTTCATCCCCGGCGGCGGTTTGACTTTTCTGCCGCCCGCGCCGCCATTTTGGGCATTTCTTTCAATTGCCTGCGCTTCTTTGGCAACTTGCTCGCGTTTTTTATCTCTGTCCTGCGCCCCTGCGTCGAGGCGCGGAAACGCCGTGTCAATTATCGCTTTCGGCACTTCTTTTCCGAGATTCAGCAAGTGGTCAATGACGGTCAGTTCGCCGGTTGTCAATTTATCGGGGTCTTTGCGATTAACGCCTAGACTATGCAGTATGCCGCCGATTGCGGGATTCAAATCCATTCCGCTTTCGGCAATGTTGCGCAAGATGCCACTGTCTTGCGGGATGTCATAAGGTTTATAAAAATTTACCTGGGATTTGCCGGTCTTGTATTCTCTGAGCGACTCAATAGAGGGTTCTGCGCCCGCCACAGCCATTATTGCCGCTTTAACCGAGGGCGATGAGGTAATCGGATGCGCGATGCTGTTGACCGCGTCTTTTGCGCCCGCTTCAAACATCTGCTGACCCGTTCCGCCTAAGATTGCCGTATCATACGCGCCCGACACGCCGAGAGCGCGCGCGCCGCGCGAGATGAGCGGCGACGCGAATCCTAAACCCACATAAGCCTTTTTATCATTGTCGCCGTAGATGGCATTCATCAGCGCGTTGTGACGATGTTCGTCCGGCACGGGAATCATTAAAAAGCGCGAATCCTTGTCTTTCCACGGCAGCATCTTTGTTACCAGTAACGAAAGCCCGACCCAGAGCGCGACCATACCGAGCGTGCCGCCAAGCTGCTGCTGAGCGCGCAAGGAAGCTCGCGCCGCAAAACTCATCCCTTCGGTGGGCATCGGATTTCGTCCCATCGGCATCAGAACCGAGTTTTTATACATCTGCGAACCCGCCGTGTAGAACGGCGCGACTCCCGAACCTTTCGCGCCGCGCGCTATTTGCGATTCAAGCCCGCGATTGTAGATGCCGAGTTGATTGACAAAATCATTCATCTCCGCCGCGCTCGCGGATTGATTGATGTGTTTTCCGATGTCCCACAACAGAAGCCGCGTGCGAATGTCTAAGCCTTTCGGACCGTGCAGGAACGCTCCTAATGAATACCTTTGCAGATGAGCATTTAAGTCTGCCGCCATTTTCTTTGAATAAGTCTCCTTGCCCCACGACGACGGCAAAACGCCCGCCTGCGCCATCTCGACTAACTGTTTCGGGTCAACTTTTGTCGGGTCGGCGCGGCAGATGTTAATCATCGACGCGAGCCATTTGGTGGCGGGCGTATTGCCGACGGTGCGCGATAAAATGTCAGTTCCCGCATACGGCGTTCCCGCGATAATCGTCGAGACTAAATTATAAGTGTGCATCGCGCCGCCGGTTACACCGGCAAGGCTGATTTTATTAACAGCGTTAGAAATTTTATTGAGAGCCGCGGGCGGCGGCGCGGATTCTAATACGGGACGCAGTTCTTTGACGAGTGCGGCGGGCATCGCATACGGCACGCCGCCGATTCGCACGACGCTCGCGGTTTTTCCCGCGACGACGGTCGGTGTCGGCTCGTTTGCTTTGACCTGAATCGCCAGACCTGTGTTGACGAGCATCCCGCGCATATCTTTTAAGTTGCGGTCTTGAATGGCGCGTATGAGGTCACCTGTGAGCGGCGCGTTATTGCCGATAGCGCGCGCCATCGCTTCAGACTGCGAACCCCCCATCTTCAACACTTCCGTATAAGCGTCTTCGTCCGCCGCGCGGAGTTCCTGCAAGTTTTTATTGATAACGCCTTCGATTGCGCCGATTTTGGAGAAGTTTTTCGGGTCGGAGAGCGCGCCGTCTAATTTATCGAGAGCGGCGCGGACGAGCGTTGAGCGGGCATATAAAGGGTCGTTTGCGGCTAAGGCTTGATTTTCTTTTTCTGATTGTTCAGAAATTCTTCCAACGCTTTGTCGCCCTTCTGTGCCGCTAAGTAACCTTCGGTTATCGGCAGTATTTCCGCGTTCGGATTCTGCTCGATTTCCTTTAGATTCTCCGTCAGTTTCTCTTCCAGAGTTTTCGGCTTGCGAGCGTAAAACGGTGTTGCTCCTTCGCGCATTTTCCAATACCTTCCTTATATCTTTATTATCTTTAACAGCGCGGTCAAATCTCGGATGAAACAGATTATGACCTTGCAACGCGTAACTATTATACCACCATTTTGCCCAAGTCAACCCCTGTTTTTCGCTTAATCCGACGGTTTCGTGTCTGCCTTCAATGACGTGACTCATCAGTTCTTCGATTAGTTCGTCGTATCCGCCGTTTTTCCCTCTGCCGTATTTTAAATTCCGAAGTTTCGGCTCGGCAATAGCGAATTCCTTTCTCTTAACGCCTTCGGTTTGGTTAACGCGGTGTTTGAGCGACGCGCTTCCCGCGCCGAGTTCCGAAGCCGAGTGGTGCAACTCGTGCGCCATTCTTTCAGGCGTAGAAATAATAACGTTGCTGTCTCTGGCAGCCGTCTGAAGAATATCTTTGGCAAAAGTTTGCAGAAAGTCTTTTGTTTTGCCCGTGTAATTCGCCGCTAAATCTTGTAAGTCTTCATAGACGGAAGCTGCGGCTTTGGTAGTATATTTAATTCCTTCAATCAGACTTTCCTTTTCAAGCCGACGGATAATGTCGATATGTTCGGGCGCAGCTTCGATGCCGTCTTCGGTGATTGAATAAGATACACGGGCGGCGCGGACGATAGCTTCTGCGTCATTTAAATCGGCGAGATTTTGCAGTTCATCGTAAATTTCATCTTCGGACTTGGCAAAAATCGGGCTTATTTCACCCGCGCTTCGATTTCCTTCCAGAACTCCGCTTCCGTTATTTGCGGGTTGTTCTTTAAGATTTGTCTGCCCTGCGCCATTCCTTCTTTCCCGAATTGGCGATGTGCTTTCTGCAAGAGGATTGCTTTCTCGCGTTCCTGCGGGCTGAGTTTCGCCCAGATGCTTTCCAGATTGATTGTTTCTGATGTGTTCTGCAAATTGTTCACCCCTTTTACTGTTAGATTCTACTTCCCGTGCGTAATGCTCTAAATCTATGTTACTTTCTTCAAGCGCATTATACAGGGCATCAAGGTTATCATCAACTTCTTTTTCGCTGATATTCAAAAGACTTTCAGCGTCATCTGTCAATGATTTTGCGAAAACTTCATCAAGTTTATTAGTCAAACTTAAATGACCGTAACCTTCTTCATCCAGATTGTTCAACGACTTGTTGACCGACGGAACTATTGCAACTTTCGGGGTAAATGCGTCTCTTGCCGCCGCACGAGAATTGGCTTGGTGGTTTGATTCTTCCTGCCGCGCCACCTTCAACCCTTCGGGCGCGTTTTTATTAGTTGCGATAATCCGCACGTCGCCGTGTTCGCTCGCCTGCGCCGCCGTGCCGTAAGCCGACATCAGCTTGTTCACTTTCTGGCGCAGGTCGTAGTCGGTTTGCCCGCCGATTACTTGATAAAGCGCGTCGCCGACCTGCGCCGTATGACGAGAATTCTGGTATGCGCCTAAGAAGGTGGTTTGCTTGCCGATTGCATTATCAAAAGCAACCGCGTGTGCTTGGCGAAATAGTTCAATGAAATCGGGGTTGGCTTCTATTAAATTTCCATCTACATTGACTTCGACATTTCTGATTCTGTCCTTTATAAATTCGTCGCGCTGTTCGGGAGTTTTTAATTTAGAGAACGCTTCGGCGTGCGCTTCCAGGTCGTCGATTAAGGATTTGGCTTGCGGTGTGGAGAAGGCTTTATTGAAAAGCAAATCAGGTGATTCTGTCGTTGCCGTATCAATGGCTTTTTGTCGCGCAGTCTTGTCGTCAGGGTCGTATTCAACGATTTTAAGGCGATTTCTTTTTAGTATGTTACGGGCTTCGTCTGAAATATCATTTGGAACGACGGCAACCGCAAATTCACTTAAATCGACGGCGCGTTGTGGTTTCGCCTCAAAATATTCGGTCGGCTGACTTGCAAGTTCATTAAGATATTTTTCAATCGGCTTATAATCTTCGATGCCTTCAAATCCATATTCTTCTAAAGACCGTTTGAGATTTTTCCGTTGCAGTCCCTCGCCGATTGCTTCGCTGAATTTGTCGAGCATTCCGAAAGTTTTCTCGGCATTCGGATAATATTGTTTATATTTGTCATAAAGGTTTAGAAATTTGTCGCTCATATCCGTTTTAATGGCTTCAAGTTCCTTTTTTGGCAGAATACGATGTCGGTCAGCTTGCATTTCCGCGATTGATTTATACCGTTTTGCTGTTTTTGCCCGAAGGTTGCCGACACCGTAGTTAAAGCCTTCACCTTGACTCATTCGCGCCTTCATATCTTTAACGACATTTTCAAGAGTGTAAGGCACATAACGCCCGCTATTTTTTGAGATTTTTACGTCTTTAACAAGCGGTTTAAGAAAATCTTCCGCAAAATGTTTAAGTTGATTTCCTTTTTCTTTATCGTAAAAAATCTCTCTAATATCGTGTATGTTGTTCGGAATCTGTTGACCTGTTTTTTTCAAATAAAAGACTTTGAAAGCGGCGTTATTGAGCAGCGAGTCAATTCCGTCGTTTTCAATTTTGCCAAGCTGATAATGCGCGCTTAAATCGTAATCGAGACTATAGTCAATTTTAGATTTCTCATCTTTAATTGTTTCCCAAATGTTATCAAACGCTTTGTTAAAAGCGGCTTTGTTAATTTGATTGTGAACCGACGGGTAGCGCGGCGAATACATATCCGCGTCCGTCACCGGCACGCGAGATTTCGGGTCAATTAGAGATTTATCGGCAAGTAAAGTTATTGCGCCGTAATTATCAAAACCCGCGTCTTTTTTAGTAATAGCAAGTGACGGCATCGCCAGACCGCCAAGTTTATCAGTAAATAATAAGCTGGGTTCTGAAAGGTTGTGCGCGACGACGAGATTTTTCGTGTCTTTGGTGCCGTAGAGAACCGCGCGTCGTCCGTCGGGCGTCATCGGACGGGCGTATAAAATATTATTATTATCGAGCGCGAATTCGCCCGTATTAAAAGGCGATTTCGCTTGGTTCGGGTCAAAAACGGCGGTGTTTTTCGCCGTCAGTTCCCAGTTGTGAAACCCGTCATAATTTTTATCGGCTAAATACTGCTGGAAACGCGGCGATTCGGTTAAACGCCAGCTTCCTTCCTCAAGCTGCCTAATATCTTTCGGCGATAAATTAAGAGCGGCAGAGGCTTCGGCGACGTGGCGCGGATTTTCGTAATCCCACATTTTGCCGGATTTCAGAATCGCGGGCAAAACCTGTGATTTTTTGACCATCCCGTCGTCGTTCGGTATGGCGTTAAATTCCGAATAATTCGATGCAAATTCAGGGTCGTCGGTAAAGAAAATCGGCGTGCGAACCGAATCTTTTTCCGCATTGTATTTTCTGCCCTTGAGCGAATTAAACGCTTTCGGATTGCGGCGCGTGCCGTGATAAAAAATCTGCGGCAGCCCGCTTTTATCTCGAATGACATTTCCGCCCGACCACTTTTGAAACTCCGGCGAGCTATCAAATTCGGCGAGCTTTGTTTTTAAGTCCGACGACGGGCTTTGATGTTTATCTAAAAAAGTGCCGGGCTTGGTGTAAAGCGGCTCGTCGCCTACCAGTTTTGTTCCGCCTGCCTTACCTGCGCTATCTCTTGCGCCGCTAGCGGATTTCCCTGCTGAGGGAGAGGCTTGCCCTGCGGGAGGGGCTGAACCTGCGGGAGGGCTGGACGAGCCTGCTTTTGCGCCCGGAGGCGTTTCGACTTGGCTATTCGCGCCGTCGCCAGTTCGCTCGCTTTGTTGCGCGTCATTGTTTCGCGCAGCGGCGCGAATTTGAGTCTCGATGGGACGGAAAGACGGTTGCAGAGACCCGTAAATATAGATAAACAAAAAAAGAAATATAGCGGGAAGAAGAAAACGCATACCGACAAAAATCTTTTGTTGGTCAATGAAAAGACGAAAAAAGTAGTCTACTTGAGTGCGACGGTGGAAGACAAAAAACACGATAAGAAGTTAGCTGATGACAGTCAAATCAGTTACCCGACAAATGCGAGTTTGACGAAAGATACCGGTTTTGAAGGGTATGAGCCGAAAGACGTGCTGCGGCAACAACCAAAAAAAAGTGCGCGGGAAAGAATTGACGGGGATTGATAAATTTTTGAACAAAATGATTTCCAGAGTGCGAATCGCGGTGGAAAATGTGATTTGTGGAGTGAAGCGATGTCGAATTGTCACAGAGCCGTTGAGATTAACCAAAGAGAAGATTTCAGATATGGTAATGGAAATCGCGTGTGGCTTACACAATTTGCGAGTAACTTTTCGCCAACCACTTCAAACTATTGCTTTAACGAACTTTGAAGAAATATCTTATTTCCAATAATGTCTATTATTAAAGATTCGGCAAGTTATTTTTTTATTCAGATCGCCAATGAACTTCGCGCAAACCTTGAAAAATTGATGCTGGAAATAGGTCTGCACGCGGGACAAGTAATGGTTTTAGAATCTCTCTGGGAAACTGATTGCCAAAGCCAGACTGATTTGGTTCGCAGATTATCCGTCACTCCGCCGACGGTGTACAATCTTGCCGTCAAACTTGCCAAGTCCGGGTTTGTAGAGATAAAAAAATGCGAGACGGATGGTCGTTTGATGCGAGTGTGTCTTCTGCAAAAAGGGATTAATATAAAATCGTCGGTTAAAACGCAGTGGGAGAAGCTGGAAAATTCAATAGTTGGAAAATTAAGCGAAACCGAAAAATTAATGTTTTCCCTGCTTCTAAAAAAAATAAGACAAGGCGCGGAGAATCTTCCTTAAAAATCTTCCGAAGTTTCTAATTCTCTACATAAATTCTATTCGATTTTGAAATTAGCTTTTACATTCGGTTGATTAGGTTAGCCTTAAGTTTTAACATAAAATTCGGAGGTTAAAGATGATGAAAATTTTAATTGCTACCGACGGCACAAAATTTAGTTCACCGGCTATCGAAATAATAGCGAAATTCAATCTCCCGCCAAAAAGCGAGATAAAAATTGTCTCCGTCATCGATATGGCGGTTCCGCTTTCGATTGACACTTATATAGGTTATATGCCGACCACAGTAGAGTTGGAAAAATTTGCCCGTGAACATGCCGAAAAGATTTTAAGCGAAGCGGCAAATTATGTCTCCGAAAGATTTTCAGAGTCCGCCATTATCATCACAACTGACGTTTTAATCGGCTCGCCGGAAAGCAGAATTGTCGAAACAGCAGAAGAAATTAAGGCTGATTTGATTATAATAGGTTCGCACGGCTATAACCGTTGGGAAAGATTGCTGCTCGGTTCGGTTTCTGATTCTATCGTTCATCACGCGCCGTGTTCGGTGTTGATTGTTCGATTACCAAAAATTTAAATTGATGCCTGACCGGATTTTTACGATTAATTCGCACAAAGCGGACAATAAAATTCATCGAACATGGCAGGCAGAATGTTTGGCAGAAACCGACGATTACTGGCTTTTCGTCGGCGAATTTTCCGAAACAGTTAAACACAAACAGATTGGAATTATCAGACAAGGGACGGTCTCTTACGAATATTATTGGAAAAAACGCTGGTATAACGTTTTTCGATTTCACGAACCAGGCGGAGAACTGAGAAATTTTTACTGTAATGTTAGCCAGCCGCCTTTGGTGTCGGGAATGGTTTTGGACTACGTTGATTTGGATGTAGATGTTTTAGTGTGGAAGGATTTTTCTTGCGAAGTTTTGGACATCGACGAATTCGAGGTAAATTCTAAGCGATTCGGCTATTCTGATGAAATATATTTGAATGTCGAAAAAAGCCTCGACGAGCTATTAAGTTTAATTGAAAACCGGCGATTCCCGTTTGATTTTGTCGAAGTAGAGACTTAGGAGTCGGCTGGCTGACTTCTGTAATTTACTTTAATTTTTCGCCGAATTCTATTCTTATTAAAAGATTTAAAGGTTTTCTAGAAATTACCTTAACCTCATTAAACAAGCCAAACATTGATTTTCGTTTTTAGATTCAAGAGATAAATTCCGGCGACGATTTGCAAAACTTTATAAAGTCGATAAACTTTATCTCTATCAAATAGAACGAAAAACCTTAATGAATAAAATAGAAATTTTACATGAAAAATCTCGCCGCGCGGAAGAAGGCGGCGGCGCGGCGCGGGAAAAAAAACAACGCGCTTCGGGAAAATTGACGGCGCGCGAGCGCGTAGATTTTTTTCTGGACGAAAATTCTTTTGAAGAATTCGATAAATTTGTCGTCCATCGTTCAAATGATTTCGGACTCGCCGAACAAAAATTCTCGGGCGACGGCGTGGTCACGGGACACGGATTAGTTAACGATCGTGAAGTCTTTATTTTCGCGCAGGATTTTACGGTTTTCGGCGGTTCTTTAAGCGAAACTCACGCGCAGAAAATCTGCAAGGTGATGGATTTGGCGATGAAAACCGGCGCGCAAATTATCGGTTTAAACGATTCGGGCGGCGCGCGCATTCAGGAAGGCGTAGTCAGTTTGGGCGGCTATGCGGACATTTTTCTGCGAAACACTCTGGCGAGCGGTGTCGTGCCGCAGATTAGCTGTATCTTGGGACCGTGCGCGGGCGGCGCGGTTTATTCTCCGGCGATTACGGATTTTAACGTGATGGTCAAAGATACTTCATATATGTTTATCACCGGACCGGATGTGATTAAAACGGTGACGCACGAAATTGTGACAAAAGATGAACTCGGCGGCGCGATGACGCATAACGCAAAATCCGGCGTGGCGCATTTTGCGGCTGACTCGGACGAACACGCTCTGCGGCTGACGCGCGAACTGCTTTCGTTCGTCCCGTCAAACAATCTGGAAAATCCGCCGTTTGTTCCGACAAAAGACCCTGCAAATCGAGCCGACGAAAAACTGAATTCTATCGTTCCCGAAAAATCGACACAGCCATACGACATCCGAGATATTATTCACAACGTCGTGGACGAGAATTATTTTTTCGAGATCCAGGAGCATTACGCGCCGAATATTGTTATCGGTTTCGCGCGGCTCGGCGGCTTTTCGGTCGGCATCGTCGCCAATCAACCGGCTTTTCTAGCTTGAGTTTTAGACATCGACGCATCAGTCCAAGCGGCTCGTTTCGTGCGTTTTTGCGATTGTTTTAACATTCCGATTATCACATTTGAAGACGTTCCGGGATTTTTGCCCGGCGTGAATCAGGAGCATCTCGGTATTATCAGACACGGCGCAAAACTTCTCTACGCCTTTGCCGAAGCGAACGTGCCGAAAATTAAGGTTATCACGCGCAAGGCTTACGGCGGCGCGTATTGTGTGATGGCATCGAAACATATCCGCACAGATATAAATTTTGCCTACCCGACCGCCGAAATCGCCGTGATGGGCGCGGAAGGCGCGGTCGGCGTTCTGCTGCGGAAGGAGATTGCCGAAAATGGAGAAGGTTATCGCAAATCCAAAATCGCCGATTTTGAAGAAAAATTCGCCAACCCATATATCGCGGCGGAACGCGGATTTATCGACGAAGTTATCGAGCCGGCGCAAACCCGCCCGAAATTGATTCGCGCTCTATCGCTTTTGCAGAACAAACGCGATGCGAATCCGCCGAAAAAAAACGGCAATATACCCCTATAACAATTTAAGGTTTTTCTTTAAGTGTCTGTCTGCCGACACTTAAAGGAAATTCTAGGTAATTTGCTAAAACCACATTATTTACCGACTTACATCCGTTAAATAAACTTTCGACCGCGCGGCAAATTAATCTTTCAAAATAGCAACGTCGCCCCAGTTACGCGAATCGCCGGAAACAGTCAAAACTGCCATTCGCCATTTGTTGTAGCTTGGCGACGATCCTAGCCCGCCTGTTTTCAAAGCAACCGCAAATCCGTCCGGTAGAATAAATTGAATAATAATGATTGTTTTGAAAAAGAATTTATTGTTTTTGCCGGAAACTCCGTAAGATTTATTTGAATCAAACGAATTTACGCCTGCGAATTTCGCCGCCGATTAATATCTGTTAATTTAGAAAATAGTTATTACGCAAGCATCGTTGTCAATGGCATTAGATTAAAAAAGTAGAGTAAAATCAATCTGCGGGACGATTGGTAATTTGTTAAGAGCGCGGCAATCTTTTTTTGAAATGGTAGAAAATATGAAACCAAAAATCTTTTTAATACTTTTTATATTACT
The DNA here is from genome assembly GCA_050996405.1 of Pyrinomonadaceae bacterium. Taxonomy (GTDB): domain Bacteria; phylum Acidobacteriota; class Blastocatellia; order Pyrinomonadales; family Pyrinomonadaceae; genus JBPCRW01. The sequence goes on from JBPCRW010000212.1 coordinate 11,726, forward strand.
GGTTGGTTTTTTCCAAACGCGGGCGCAAACAATTGAAAAAACTGCGGCAACGCAAGCGACAAAACTGGATTCGCCTCCAGTGGATAATCAAAATTCTCTGCCGGAAATAAAAACGCAAAGCGAGTTTGACGCGCTGGCGCGGGTTTATCATCAGGGAACTCCGTATGCGCTGCCGCATGTGATGTTTATTATTGACCGGCAGGACAATAATAAAATCTACTACATCAACTCGAAGAAATTCAGGTTTCATAAAGATTTTGCCAACGCCGCTTATCTCTCTTTGGAACGCGGCGAGGCTTTTACCAAAAGCAATTATCTGCGCGACGACCGGCGGTTTATTTTGGGAACGCTGGCGTGGCAAACGCCTATAAAAAAATGGACGTTCGAGTTTTGGGAAGGTGATTTAATTCCCGCCGACCAGATAAAAACAACTTACGACATCGTCAACAAAACGTTTTTTGAGCCGGTCGCCTTTAAGCCGAATTCAATTCGGCAGGACGAGCTTTCCGCAAATTTGAATATCAAACGCATTTCGGCTGATGAAATCAACAAAGGTCAGGAATATATTCCGCTCAACGAAGCAAGCGGCATCGGGCGCATTCACATCATTGACAAACTCGACGACACGGTTGAAATCGGCTACAACGAAATTCTGGTGTTAAAGGAAGTTCCGGCGAGTCTTCCGCCCGTCGCGGGTTTGATTATCGCCAAACCTTCGACTCCGCTTTCTCATATCAATTTGCTGGCAAAAGGCTGGAACATTCCAAACGCTTATATCAAAAACGCCGACGAACTTTTCAAAAAATATGATACTCGCTGGGTTGAATTTGATACGAAACTGGACAGCTATACGGTCAAACCAGCCGACAACAAAATTCTCGACGAATACGACCGGCAGCAAAAGGAATTAAACCAGATTTTCGAATCGCCGCCGTCGGATTTGAATGGCAAGCATCTCGCGTCATTGCGCGAACTTCATAAAAAAGACAGCATCGCTTACGGCGCGAAAGCCTCGAATCTGGGCGAACTCGTCAATTCCAAATTGCGCGGCGTGATTATTCCAAACGGTTTCGGCGTGCCGTTTTATTATTACGCCAAATTTATGAAAGATACCGGACTCGAAGCCAAAATCGAAGATTTGATGGACGACAACGATTTTGTTCATAATCCTTCAGTCCGTCGAAAAGAGTTAGCCGAGTTTCGCGCCGAAATTCAAAACGCGAAATTTGATGAAAAGCTCAAGGCGGAAATTCTGCGAAAATGGTGCACGGAACTCGGCGGGCGCGGCGTGTTTGTCCGCAGTTCGTCAAACGTCGAAGATTTGCCGAATTTTAGCGGCGCGGGACTTTACAGTTCGGTCAAAAATGTCAAAAAAGCGGTCAAAATAATCGAAGCCGTCAAAACCGTCTGGGCTTCGCTCTGGAATTTCGACGCTTACGAAGCCAGAGAGCGCGGCTTTGTCGAACACACGGGCGCGATGATGTCGGCATTTATCCAAGTCGGCGTGGATATGGAAGACGGCGGCGTAATGATAACAAAAGACCCGTTTAATAAAGACAATAAAAACGCCGTCTATATCAGCGCGGCGTGGGGACACAATTTGCAGGTCACGGGCGGCGACGAAGACGCGAAAAGACAAATCGTTCCCGAACAGATTTTATTTTCGCCCGAATCAAACTCGGTGCAGATTTTGACCCGTTCAAATCAAGACACGCTGTTTAGATTTAACGCGGCGGGCGGTGTCAAAGAAATGCCGATTTCAACCGAACGCAGAGTTTTAACCGACGCGGTGGCGCGGAATTTAGTCAAAGCCGCTGACAATATCAAACGTATTTTCGGCGGCACGGAGCAGGACATCGAATGGGGTTATTTAAAAGGACGGATTTATATTATTCAAGCGCGTCCTTATATTGACCGGAAATAAATGTCGATTTATATGATAGGTTTACGTGGTTTCTTCCTTTTTTCCGCTGCTTTGATAGTCGAATCGCGGATGTCGCGCTCCACGCCTTCGCGCTCGGTCGGGTCGAGCGGATTTGCCTGCGCTTCAAATTTTAGATAAGCGTCGTCGCTCGCGGGCGGCAGTCCGGCGAGTTCGCGGGCGGCGACGATTCCGCCCCAGACGGCGGCAAAACCTAAAGTAAAACTTAAAACGACGTTCAGAAAAGCGTAAAGCCATTCCTTGTCTTCGACGAGCCGCGCCGTTTCATACTCGAAGGTCGAGAATGTCGTGTAAGCTCCGACAAAACCGACCGCCACCATCAGTCTTAAATACGGGTCAATCTTTAATTTTTCGGTCGCCAGCGTCAGAAAAAAGCCGATGACGAACGAGCCTGTAATGTTGATGACAAAAGTTGCGAGCGGAAACGGCACTAATTGGCGCGAAACTAAAAGGCTTCCCAGAAAAAAACGCAGCATCGCGCCGACGGCTCCTCCGATAGCGACCGCCGAATATCTCAAAAATGTTTCCAATATCTTTTCCTCACTCAAAAACGCGGCTTGATTCGTGAACCGCCAATTTTGCCGTAAAAATTCGTAAATCTCTCAAAAGATTTTCGGCGGCAAAAATAAAACTCCTTTTCAAAGGCGCAACCAAAGCCGCTGAAAAGGAGTCATCAATCTTTTGACAAGATGGTTATGCGGCGAACTCCATCGCCCTTTAAATTCGTTTTAGTCTAACTGAAAAAAGACAACTATCAAAGCGAAGCCCTTCGTTTATGCCGCCAATTTTTAATTCCGCGAATCATTGCAGGTTTTAGTTTAGATTCGGGTTATTTCAATCCCGCGCCGCGCTTCGGGCTTTGCAGAAGAGCATAAACCGTCGGCGTAACCACCAGCGAAAGCACGAGCGAAAATACCAGACCGCCGATAACGGCAATCGCCAGCGGCTGAAGCAGTTCCGAACCCGCGCCGATTGCCAAAGCCAATGGCAGCATTCCGAGAATGGTTGCCAGCGAGGTCATTAAAACGGGACGAAATCTTCTTCTGCCTGAAACTATCAGGGCTTCGGTCAAATTTTTGGTTTTTTCCAGATTTTCCGCGACGGCATCGAGCATCAGAATTCCGTTTTTGGCGACGATGCCGACGACCATAATAATTCCCATAAAACTGACGACATTGAGCGTCGAGTTGGTAATAAAAAGTCCGAGCAGCACGCCGCTCAACGCCAGAACCGCGCCCGTCACAATGGCGATCGGATGCGCGTATGAACGAAATTCGACGAGCAGAACGAGAAAAACCAGCACGATTGCCAAGAGAAGAGCGACGGCGAGTTCGCGGAAAGACGATTGCTGTTCGGCATATAGTCCGCCGTATTCGACCGTCATTCCGGCGGGCAGTTTCACGTCTTTGGCAAGTTCAGCCTTGATTTTATTTATCGTCGTGCCTAAATCGCTGCCCGTAATTCGCGCCGTGACCGCGACCGATTGGCGCAAGCCGTCGCGCTCGATTTCGGTTTGCCCTTTGTCGTAATCAACGTCGGCTACCTGGTCGAGCCTGAATTGCGCGCCCGAAGCGGAACGAATCATCAAACCTTTCAAAGTGTCCAGAGATGCCCGCGCTTCGGCAGGCAAAACGACGCGCACGGCGATGAGTTTGCCTTGCTGCAAAATCGCGGAAGCCTCGTCGCCTTTCATTGCGGTTGTGACGGCATTTGCTATGTCGGTCGCGTTCACGCCGAAACGCGCCGCGTTCTGCATATTGATTTTGAAGATGACGGCGGGACCGCTGACAACCACGCCGCTTTTCGTATCGACCACGCTGTCCACATTCTTGATGGAATTTTCGATTTCCGCCGCTTTCGCGTGCAGAGCGTTTTTGTCATTGCTGAAAACTTTTATCTCGATTGGCGCGGGTGACGATGTTAAATCGCCGATTAAATCTGATAAAATTCCGGCGAACTCGACTTCCAAAGCCGGTTCTGAAGATTCAATCTGCCCGCGCAAATCGTCCGAAACCTGCTCGGTCGCGCGCGCGCGATTGTCTTTTAATTTAACGAGAAAATCGCCGGTGTTCGGCTCGGTAATTGATAAACCTAACTGCAAACCTGTGCGCCGCGAATAGCTCTCGACCTCCGGCGTTTTCTTGAGCATTTCTTCGACGTGCTGAAGCATCCGGTCGGTCTCTTTCAAGGAAGTTCCGGGCGGCGCGATGTAGTCCAGCACGAACGCGCCTTCGTCAAACGACGGCAAAAACTCCGAACCGAGATTTTTGTAAAGAAAAAACGAGCCGACGAGAATAACGCCGCTCGCCGCAACGACGAGCCATTTATATTTGAGCGAAAACCGCAGCAGAGTTTCGTAAGGGCGGATTATAAGACTTAAAAATTTGCCGAATTCTTCTTCATCGCGTTTTTTGCCCTTTTTGATTTTGATTAGTTTTTCCGCCAAAACCGGCGTGAACGTCAACGACAAAACGAGCGACATCAAAAGCGCAACCGCCATCGTCAGCGCGAGCGAGCGAAAGAAAACGCCGGTTACGCCCGTCAGCAAAGTAAGCGGCAGGAAAACGACGGTCGGCGTGATGGTCGAGCCGATGAGCGGCACGGTGATTTCGCTGATAGCATTTTGTATCGCCTGAATTTTTGATTCGCCGCGCGACAGATGCGTGTAGATGTTTTCGACGACGACAATCGCCGTGTCAATGACCAGACCGATTGCCGCCGCCACGCCGCCCAAGGTCATCAAATCGAACGACAGTCCGACGAGATACATCGCTAAGAATGTCGCCAAAACCGTGACCGGAATTACTAAAATGGCGACAAAAGTCGTGCCGACGTTTCGCAAAAATGCGTAGAGAATAATGACCGATAAAATCAAACCGATGATGATCGCGTCTCGGGCTGAGTTTATCGAATCGCGCACCAGAATTGATTGGTCGTAATACGGCGCGATTTTTATATCCTTCGGCAAATCTTTTTGAAGAGCCGCGAATTCCGCCTTTATTTCATCGGTCACGGTGACGGTGTTGGCGTTCGGCTGGCGCAGGACGTTCATTAAAACGGCGGGGTGTCCGTCCGCTGTGACGATTGTGTAATTCGGCTCGATTCCCTGCTTTACCGTCCCGATGTCGGAGACGAGAACCGGAACGCTATTGACAACCGCGACGACGATGGCGTTCAAGTCGTCGGGAGTAGCCGACTGACCGCTGACGAGCGCGAGTTCGAGTTGGTGATTTTCTTCAATCAAACCTGGGGAGACAATGATGTTGCTGTTTTTGACGGCATCGGTGACCTGCTGCAAAGTAACGTTCCGCGCCGCTAGTTTCTGCGGGTCAATTTCGACGTGAAATTCCTTGACCTCGCCGCCCGAAAGCACCACGTTGCCCACGCCCGCAAGTCTGGCAAGACGCGGACGAATCGTGTAAGTCGCAATTTCCCGAAGGCTCGCCGGGTCGCGCGTATCGGACGTGAGACTGTATCCGGCGACTGGAAACACGGCGAAAGTCAGCCGGTCAACCCGCCGTATCTGCGCCGTCGGCGGCAGTTGCAGTTGCGAAAGTCGGGCTTGGACAAGCTGCAAAGTCTGCACAACGTCGGTGTTCCAATCGAAAAAAAGATTGATGTCGGTCGAGCCTCTGGCGGTCGTGGATTTTATCCGCACGATGCCCGGAATGCCGTTCATCGCTTCTTCAACCGGCTGCGTAACGGTGACGAGCATCTGGTCGGCGGGAACATCGCCGTTATCCACAATAATGACGATTCTGGGGAAATCCGTATTCGGAAAAATCGCCGTCGGAAGCCTGAACGCCGCGTAGATACCGAGCAGACACAGAAGCAGACTGGCAACGATAACCGAGCGTCTTTGAGATGAAATTAAACTTGGGATATTCATTTTGCAGATTCTCCCTGCTCGTCTTTCGCAACTTCCACTTTCGCTCCGTCCGGCAAAGCGTAATTGCCTTCCGTGACGACCGTTTCACCGCCGGACAAACCTTCCGTGATTTGTATTTTATCCGCTTGTTTGATACCGACTTTGACTTTTGTTTCGTGCGCGACCGATTCTTTGTCAACCGTCATTACCGTGCCTTCGTCGGCGTTTGAAGCGTCTAAAGTCACCGCCGTCGATGGCACGACGACCGCATTGTTTGTCGCATTGCTTGACACTACAAACTGCACGGCATCGCCGACTCGAAGTAGTCCGCGCCCGTTGGCGAAACTTGCCCAAATTTCGACCGTGCGGTTTGTCGGGTCAGCCGAACGGCTGATGAGCGTTACTTTCCCGCCCATTCGCTCGTCCGGCGCGCTCGGCGGATAAACCGCGACGGCATCGCCCGTCTGCAAATTCGCCGCGACCGTATCGGCAAAATTTGCTTTGATAATGACCGAACCCGTATCGGCAATCGTCAAAAGTTTTGCTCCGGCTGAAGCGTATTCGCCTTGAAATTGAAACTGGTCGGTCACAACGCCGGAAATCGGAGCGCGAATTTCCGCTAAATTCGCCTGCGTGTTAATCGTGTTGATGCGCTCCCGGGCTTGTTTAATTTTGGTTTGCGCGATGGCTTGAGCGTTCGGATTGACCGCCGAGATGTTCAATTTTGTATTGTTCTGCGCGAGTCGCAAAGCGTTTTCGGCGTTTTTCAGCGCGAGACCGGACGCTTCGAGTTCCTTCAGCGACAGTCCGCCTTTGGCGTATAAATCCTTGCGGCGTTCGTAAGTCGCGCGGGCGTTGTCGGCGGCGGCTTTCGCATCCGACAAATCTTTTTCGGTTTGCGCTCTGGTTTGCGGAATCGTTACTTTTTGCAGAGTTTGCAGATTTAATTTTGCTTCGTCGAGCGCGGCTTGGGCTTCATTTTTCTGCGCCTGAATGTCCTGCGAAGCCAGAATCGCCAGAACTTCGCCTTGTTTGACATATTGATTTTTCAGCAGGCGCATCTGCGTAATCTGCGCGGAAATCGAAGCCGCGACGGTTGAGGCTTCGGCGGGCGCGACCGTGCCGACCGCCGTAAATTCCTGCGCTATCGGCTGTTTTTTCGCCTTTGCGACTTTGACACCGACGACGGTTTCCGCTTTTGATTCGTCAGTGTTTGTCGCAACATTTACGTCCGGTGCCTTGCCGCGTTCATAATAAAGATACGCGAAGATTAAAAGCAGGCACGCCGCGAGAATGCCGCCAATAATCAGAAATTTTTTGCGCGGTGAAGTTCCTTCGCTTTCGTCGTCTTCCGTTATCAAATTTTCTTTCGCTTCGGACGACGAAATTTCATCCGTTTCGGGATTGTTTTCATCTTCGATTTTTTCTAAATTTTCTTCGCTCATTGATAACTCTGCGATAAAGATTTTCTTCAATCGCCAATCCAAAATCTAAAATCTAAAATCGACTTATTGTCCGATTGCCCGCAGCAATCTCGCCCGCGCCGTTTGATAATCGAAAATCGCTCGATACAACGCCTGACGCTGTAAAATCAAGGTGTTGTTCGCATCCGTTACTTCGACAATCGAAGCCTCGCCCGCGCGGTAACGCGCCAGGGAAGCCGAAACATTCGCTTCCGCATCCGTCATCGAAGCGGCGATTTGCTTGATACGCGAGCGGGCGGAGAGGGCTTGCGTCCTCGCCGAAAAAAAGGCTTGCGCGAATTGTCTTTCCGCTAAAACCCGCGCATTCTGCGTTTGCTGGATTCTTAACTGCGCCTGCGTTTCTCTCGCCTTGCTCGCGCCGCGGTCGAAAAGCGGAATCGAAACGCCGATGGTCGGCTGAATTCCCAGACTGTTTTTTACGGATGCGGGCGCGAGCGAATCGGAAATAAAACCGCCGTTGACCGAATATGTAATCTGCGGGCGACGCTCGCCTCTGGCAATTTTTATCTCCTGCCGCGCCGCGCGGAAATCGGCTTCAAACTGCGCGAATTCGGGGCGCGCAGCGATGGCTGTTTCGGTGTAACGCTCGATTTCGCCGTCCGCCGGAATCTGTGTTAATAAATCTTCGCTGGCGATGGGAGCGGTAAAATCCAAACCGATGAAAACACGCAATGAATCTGCCGAAACCGATTCGTTCGCCTGCGCCTGCGCGAGTTCGTCGCGTCTCGCGGCGGATTGCAGACGCGCCCGCACAAGGTCAACCGGCGCGACTTCGCCCGCATCGAGTTGCAGTTTTGTATTGTTTTCAAATTCCGTCGCCGACTGCAAATTCATTTCCGCGCCGCGCCGCAAAACGGTTGCCAGTGCCAGATTGAAATACGCTTCCGTGACGGCTTGAATTAAATCGCGTCGGGCAATCTCGCTTCCCGCGCGCGCCGATTCGAGCAGTGCTTGATTTCTTTTAACGGTCGCCCGAAGCCTGCCGGACGTATCAATTTCGCCCGCGACATTTGCAACGCCCTGATATTCCGTAATTGCGTTCGCGCCCAGAAATGACGGCGGGCGCGTCGCTGCGCTGATTAAGTTTCCCGCCGGAATTATGCCCGTCGTTATTGTCTTTGAAAGAGACGGCGTGGTGTAAATAAAAGTCGGATTCGCAGCGACTCGCGGATAAAGCGCGGCTTTCGCAATCCGCACGTCCTCAACGGCGATTTGCTCGTTGAACCGCGCCGCTTTGAAATTTGACGCTTGCCGCAAAGCCAAATCAATCGCTTCGGCGAGCGTCATCGGGCGAGCCGCGTCCGTCCGGTCTCGCGGCGGCAATTGATTTACGGTATCAGCCGCCGGTTTTACAGGCATGCCGCCGCTTTGCGCCGCCGCGCCGAAAATTGAAAGGACGAGCAAAAGCGACGCGCCCCCAAGATATTTCATTTTCTCAATAGCTGTTGCTCGTTCGATTTCAAAAATCATCTCTCGAAAACGCATTACGTTTAACTTTCCGCTATAACTATTAACTACTGCTGCTAAACGTAATGAGTGATAAAATTTGCTCATTACCGTCTGACACCGGAAATTAAAGCGATAAAAGCCGCTCTCGATTGATTTGAATTCAGCATCTTACGCCGGTTCGCGGTCGGCAGAATCGGGAGATTGTTTCACCTCTCTGTATGTCAGGATAATCAATACTACCATGACAGCGGCGATAGCGAGCGAAGAAGCGATGCGTCCCAGTTCGAGTCCGCCTTCGGCGTGAGGCTTGGTTAAAGTGTCGCCGAGCGTCGCTCCGAGCGGGCGCGTCAGAACGTATGCCGCCCAGAAAAGTATGCTGTCCGAGATATTCGTAAAGTAATGCAAAGCCGCCACGATGACAATCAGACCGGCGAAAACGAGCGCGCCAATCTCGAATCCGAGTCCCGCGTCATCCGCCATAAAATCGCCGAGTGCCGTGCCGAGCGTATTCGACACCAGAATCGTCAGCCAGTAGAAAATCTCTTCCTTTTTTGTGGTGATGTTCTCAAACTCAATTCGTCCCGTCACGCGATGCCAGACAAAAAGGACAAAAAGAACACCGCAAAAAAGTATGATTGACGATTTTATATAGCCAAGTCCGACGGTGCGGTCAAGATAATCCGACATTGTTGTGCCGACGGTCGTCGTCGCCACCACCACCGCCCAATAAAAAAACGGATGATAACGCTTTGACGCAACCTGCGCGCCGAGCATGACGACAAAGAATCCGAGAAAAATCAGACTGCCGACCGCGTAACCGAGATTCAAAGTCATCGTCGCGGCATCGCCGCCGGTTTCGCCAACGGTCGTCGCGCAAATTTTAATCACCCAGAACATTAGAGTCACCTGCGGAACTTTGCTAATCCAATCGCTTATGCGGTTTTCGTTTGATTGCGTATTAACTGCCATTCTTGTATTCTCCTTCCGCCAAAAATCTTTCGGCGCGCAAAATAATAAACTTCGCGGGCGGTGTCGCAGCCAGCGAAGCCGTCCACTTTTTCGAGCCGATAAATCCGCCGCCTCGCGGGATAAACTGATCGCCGTCTGCCAGATTATAGCGATTTTCAAATTCGTGCGACTTTTTGCAGGAGCCCTTACTTCGTGCGGGACTCTGCAAAAAATCGCATCATTCTTAAAGCCGCTATGGGTCTAGGGAAAGCCTCCTTAGGTTTTTTT
>JBPCRW010000202.1:0-17859 GCA_050996405.1 Pyrinomonadaceae bacterium
AGCGACGTGCGGTTGTAATCGAAACCCTGCGCCATTCGTCTTCCAGAGCCGAATTTTGTTCCCGTCACCAACGCCTGAATTTCGACGAGCATCGGGCGCGTGCCTTCCATACAAACCGTGACGACCGAACCGCTCGCGCCTTCGGGTCGCTCCTGCAAAAAAACTTCCGACGGATTGCCAACGGCTTTCAAGCCTTCACCCGTCATCTCGAAAATGCCGATTTCGTTTGCCGCGCCGAAACGGTTTTTTGTCGCGCGGATGATGCGGTGATTGTGATGGCGGTCGCCTTCAAAATACAAAACCGTATCAACGATGTGTTCCAACGCTTTTGGTCCGGCAATCGAGCCTTCTTTGGTGACGTGACCGATTAAGAAAACCGGCGTGTCGGTTTGTTTGGCGAAAATCATAAATTGTCCGGCGACTTCGCGGACTTGAGAAACCGAGCCGGGCGCGGACTCGATTTTTTCGCTGAAAACCGTCTGAATCGAATCAACGATAACGTAATCGGGTTTTAACCTATCGGTTTCCGCTAAAATATTTTCGAGATTCGTTTCGGGCAAAAGGAAAAGATTTTCGGCGTTGATGCTCAATCTTTCGCCGCGCATTTTTATTTGGCGTTCGCTTTCTTCGCCCGAAACATATAAAACTTTTCCGCCCGATTCGCTTAATTTATCAGCCATCTGAATGACGATTGTAGATTTGCCGATGCCCGGACTTCCGCCGATTAAAACCAATGAACCGGCGACGATTCCGCCGCCTAAAACTCTATCAAATTCCGCGATTCCGCTTGAATTTCGCGCGTCGTCCTGCGATTCGATTTCCGAATAAGAAATCGGTTTGACGACGCGGAAAGCGTCCGCGCTGAGACGCGCATTTGACGAAACCGCCTTTCCGGTTATCTGCGGAGTCGGGCGAAATTTTTCTTCGACGAAAGAATTATATTCGCCGCAGTCCGAGCAGCGACCGAGCCATTTGCGTTCCTGATGTCCGCAGTTTGAACAGACGTAAATTGTCGCCGGTTGTTTTGCCATAATTTTGAGAAGTCAGAAATCAAATTACAAAAGTCAGAATTCAACAGATAATTTTATTTTACACTTTTAATGATTTTTCTTTATCCTTTTCACAGTTCATATTCATTATCCAATTATAAACTTTCGTGATAAAATTCCGCTTGGTTATGAAATCGGATTTTCTCATCAGAATTGGATTTGTCGCTTTGCTCGCATTGATTGGCTTTTTGCTTAATCCTTTGGAAAAGGCGCAATACTTAAACGGTTATGCTTTTGATAACTCGTCGCGGCGCGTTATTTCGGCTTTGCTCGGCGTGGCGATCGGCGCGATTGTTGTCGCATTTGAAATGCGCGTGCGGCGGGCAACGCCGAAAACATTGATTGGCGCGGCAATCGGCTCGATACTGGGAATCGTCGGCGCGTTTTTAATCGGCGTGCTGATTTCGATGCAAAAGGTCGAAGCCGTGCCTGCCGAAATGCAAACTTTCCTGACAATTTCGCTGGCGTTTTTTATGGGTTATATCGGTTTGATGGTCGGCGCGGCGAAAGGCGAATTTCTGGATTTGTCGGCTCTCGGCGGAATTTTCAGCGACAAAAATTCTGCGAAACACGATTATCGAATTCTGGATACGAGCGTCATTATTGACGGACGCATCGCCGACGTTGCCGAAACCGGATTTTTGGGCGGAACGCTGATTATTCCGCAGTTTATTTTGCGCGAATTGCAGCAGGTCGCCGATTCGCCGGATTCTTCAAAACGCCAGCGCGGGCGGCGCGGACTCGATATGCTCCAACGCCTTCGCAACAACTCAAATCTCGACGTGCAGATTATCGAGACGGATTTTCCAGCGGTCAAAGAAGTTGATTTGAAACTTATCGAACTCGGCAAACAACTCGAAGCCGTCATCGTCACCAACGATTTTAATTTGAACAAGGTTTCACAGCTTCGCGGCGTGCAGGTTTTAAATATTAACGAACTTGCCAACGCTCTGAAACCCGTCGTTTTGCCGGGCGAAGCGATGAAGGTTTTTATTTTAAAGGAAGGCAAGGAATATAATCAGGGCGTGGCGTATTTGGACGACGGCACGATGGTCGTCGTCGATAATGCGCGAAAGCTCATCGGAAAAAATGCCGATGTCGCCGTCACCAGCGTTTTGCAGACGACTGCCGGAAAAATGATTTTCGGACGCATCTGGGAAGAAAACGGCGACAACAGCAGCAGCGAAAATCAACAAAACGTTCACGATTCGCGCACACCCGGTTTCAAAAAAGCGACGCGCGATTTGCGAAGCGTCAGTTTAATGACGAATTCGGAAGAGCAGTAAAATGGAAAGTCGAAAATACGAATCGTAAATTTCCATTATGAATTTTGCAATTATCGCCGCCGCCGGAAACGGAACGCGATTCGGCGCGAAAACGCCGAAACAATTTCTTGAAATAAATCGCAAACCCATTATCATTCACACGCTCGAACGCTTTGAAAATTGTCCGAAAATTGACCAAATAATTTTGGTTTTGGCTTCTGTCGAAACGCAGAATTTTCTGCAACTCGCTAAAAAATATAAATTAAAAAAACTTTCTAAAATCGCGGCGGGCGGAAAAACACGCGCCGAATCGGTTTTCAATGGTTTGAAAGCGATTCGCGCCGCGCCGAATTCAATCGTCGCCGTTCACGACGGCGCGCGCCCGCTTGTCACAGCCGAAGAAATTTCCGCGACGATTGAAAAAGCCGAAACGGACGGCGCGGCGTGTCTGGTCGCAAAAATTACGGACACGATAAAAAAAGTTTCGGACGGGAAAATTATCGAAACGATTGACCGCGCGGAATTGCGCCGCGCTTTGACTCCGCAATGCTTTCGTTACGAAATTTTAAAACGCGCTTTTGAATCGGCGGATTTAAACGAATCCGCAACGGACGAATGTTTTCTCGTCGAAAAACTCGGCTATCAAATCTCGACGGTCGAAGGCAGCGCGCGAAATATCAAAATCACGACGCAAGCAGATTTTGAAATTGCGGAAAAATTTTTAAAGGAAATTGAAGGCGGCAAATAGCAAATGTTTAGAATCGGTTTTGGAAACGATATTCATCGTCTGGAAAAAAATAAACCGTTAATTTTAGGCGGCGTTTCAATCGAATCCAAACTCGGCGCGGTTGGTCATTCCGCTGCCGACGCGCTGCTTCACGCCGTGACGGACGCGATTTTAGGCGCGCTGGCGTTGGGCGACATCGGCTCTTTTTTTTCCGACACAAACGAACAATGGAAAAACGCCGACAGCAAAATTTTTCTGGCGGAAGCCGCGCGTTTGATGAAGGAAAACGGTTTTCGCGTCGTAAATCTCGACACGACAATCAATTTGGAAAAACCGAAACTGCGTCCGCACATTGAAGCGATGCGCGAAAATCTGGCGAAGATTTTAGAAGTTGAAATTGAACAAATTTCAATAAAAGCTAAAACGGGCGAGAAAGTTGATGCCGTCGGCAAAAGCCGCGCCGTAAAAACGGAAGCGGTCATTTTGTTAGAACAACCGCCTGCTTGAAAATTGATTATTAAAAAATTTACTCGACGGGAACATATACGCCGTATTTTCTGCCGACGCGCAACACTTCATACCATGTTCGGTTGATTTCGGCATCTCGGCTGCTATAAGTTTCGCTATCAAGTTTAAAAAGGTATCCATTAAGTTTTTTATTCTCAAATAAAGACGGATACTTTTTGGCAGTTGTATTTATCTTATTCAAATAATCAGCCTGCTCGCGCCACGCGCTCATATGCGCCTGCCACGCTTCCTGAAAATCTTCCGGCAGATTGGAACTGTCCATACTCTGCGATGCGTCCACATATTCTTCGGTCGCTTCGGCAATTTGATTGACGTTAAAGGAAGATTGAAAATTTTCATCAATTCCGTCAAGACTTATCACCGTTTGATTTCTCAAACGACCATTATTTATATCCTGCTGTAAAAGCGTTTGGATATTCTGCCGATTCTGCTCATAACGATTTATTTGAGCCAGCCTCGAATAAAAATTATTTTGCGGCAAACCGACCAGCGAAACGGATAAAACAAATGCTGCGGTAAATGTGATTAGCGATAGAATAGTTTTAATTCTCATAACAAATTTATTATCGCTCATTCGGCGAAAAAAAGTAAATGTTTTTTCAAAAAAATTTATCTGATAAAGTTAAACTAATGAGACCACAGGAAATAATTGCTAAAAAACGCGACGGCGAAATTTTTTCACAATCGGAAATAGATAGTTTTATCAATGGAGTTTGCGACGAAAGTTGGGCGGACTATCAAATTTCCGTGTTTCTGATGGCGTGTTTTATCAACGGATTAAATTCGGACGAGCAGACAAGTTTAACGCAGGCGATGTTAAAATCGGGCGAAGTTTTGGATTTTTCCGCGATTGATGCGCCGAAAGCGGACAAACATTCGACGGGCGGAGTCGGCGATAAAACTTCTTTGATAATCGCGCCTCTCGCGGCGGCGTGCGGCGTAATCGTGCCGATGATTTCCGGTCGCGGACTCGGACACACGGGCGGAACGCTCGACAAACTCGAATCAATCGCGGGCTACAACGTCAAACTTTCAGCCAAAGAATTTCATCAAACAATCGAAAAATGCGGTTTCGCGCTCGCCGGACAAACCGAAAAAATCGTTCCCGCCGATCGAAAACTTTACGCGCTGCGTGACGCGACGGCGACGGTCGAATCAATTCCTTTAATCGTCGCTTCAATTATGTCGAAAAAATTGGCTGAAGGTTTAGACGCGCTCGTTTTGGACGTAAAAACCGGAAGCGGCGCATTTATGAAAAATTTTGAAGACGCGCGAAAACTTGCCGAAGCGTTGGTCAAAACCGGAAAAAGCTGTGATGTAAAAACCGAAGCCGTGATTTCCGATATGAACCAGCCGCTTGGAAAATATGTCGGAAACGCTTTGGAAGTTTTTGAATGTATAAAAATTTTGCGAAACGAAGCGGATGAAAAGATGGCGGAAACGCTCGAATTGTCGCTTGAACTGACGGCGCGAATGCTGGTTCTAACGAAAATCGCAAAGGATTTTCCGACCGCAAAACAACTTTGCGAAGGAAAAATAAACGACTATTCGGCGTTGGAAAAATTCCGGCAAAACGTCGAACTGCAAAACGGCAATCCGCAAATTTGCGACGAGCCGGAAATTCTATTTGATAAAACTTTGCTTCAAGTCCCGATTACAGCATCGCAAAACGGGTTTATTTCGGAAATTGACGCGCTGGCAATTGGCGAAAGTTTAGTCGCAATCGGCGGCGGCAGAACAAAAGTCGAAGACAAAATTGATTACGCCGTCGGTTACAGTTGCGAAAGGAAAATCGGCGACGAAGTTCGAGAAAATGAAACGCTCGGCGTATTGTTTTGCCGCCGCGAAAAACAATCTGAATCGGCGCGCGAAAAATTGCGGGCGGCGCATCGCATCGCCGGAGAAAAGCCCGCGCCGTCAAAGCTGATAAAACAAATTATTTCTTGAAATTTTCCTGCGCCGGATTGCCGAACGGTTTTCGAGAAAATTATAAATTTTGAAAAGATATTCCGGCATCAAAACACAAATGACAAAAAGAATTGTTCGTGATATTTTCGTTTGGACAAATTTAATTCACTCTTCAAATAAATTTATGAAATTCGGAAAGATAATAATTGTCGCGCTTTTATCGTTATTTATTATTTCGGCATTTTCCGCTTGTTCCGAGCCTGCCGTAACTGCCGAAAATGGCAAAATTAAAGTTGGAATCGTTTTCGACATCGGCGGAAAAAACGATCGCAGTTTCAACGCGGCAGCTTGGGAGGGCGTAAAACGAGCCAATCGAGATTTTGACATTGTGCTGCGCGATGTCGAGCCGGGAAATCCGACTTCGATTGAGCCGGCGATGCGCGCGTTTGCCGAGCGGAAATTCGATTTGATAATCGGTGTCGGTTTCGCGCAAGGTCCGATTATGCAAAAGGTTGCCGAAGATTATCCAAATATCAAATTTGCGATTGTCGATGGCGTGATTACGGACAAAGACGGAAAATCTCTGCCGAATGTTGCATCCTTGGTTTTCCGCGAACACGAAGGTTCATATTTGGTTGGAATGATTGCCGCGTCGAAATCGAAATCGGGCGTTCTGGGATTTATCGGCGGGATGGATATTCCGCTGATTCATAAATTTGAAACCGGCTACGAAGAAGGTGCGCGCGCGGTTAATCCGAACGTCAAAATCGTGCAAAATTATGTCGGCGTAACCGACGGCGCGTGGAATAATCCGGGCAAGGGAAAGGAACTCGCGCTCTCGCAAATTCAAAGCGGCGCGGACGTGATTTTTACGGCAGCGGGAAATTCCGGTTTGGGCGCGTTTGACGCGGTTGAGCAATATGGCAAAAACGCGAACGGCGAAGCGAATAAATTCGTTATCGGCGTTGATTCGAATCAAAACGGCGTGAAACCCGGATATGTTTTAACTTCGATGGTCAAGCGCGTTGATAACGCCGTTTATGATGTCGTCAAGGAAGTCACGGAAGGGAAATTTCAGGGCGGATTTCACGTTTTCGGACTGGACAAAGACGGCGTGGGATATGCGATGGACGAAAACAATAAAGGTTTGATTCCCGACGATGTTTTGCTCAAAGTCGAAGACGCGAAAGGCGAAATCATCAACGGTCAAATCAAAGTGACGGATGCGATGGCGAAATGAAATCAAAAAAATCCAATGAAGTTATGTTTTCTGAGAAGCTGCCTTTTCACGAATGGCGACGCGATTACAGCTTGAACGAATTGCCGCGCGACGAGTCTGGAAATGTTTTGTATCGGGGCGATTCACAAGAAGATTATTTAGCATATGTCGCGTGGCTGGCTAATTATCTGTATGAAACTCCGCTTCCGCCGACCGAGCGGCAAGCATTGATTGACGAAACTTTAATTTCCAAAACAAATGAATCAGCGATTCAATTTCTGGCGATGGATGCGGCGATTTACGACGCGCAAATGATGTCTGTCGAAAATTTTTTCGATAACGAGCAAGAGGCGTTGGATTTGGAATTTTATACGTCAAAGCAAATCGAGATTGGAAGAATCGACGACGCAAGCCGGCGGAAAAACAACGTAACTCCTGAAGACGAAGAAGATTTTTGCGATTTGCCGTGGCGCGTTCCGCTCGCCGCAATTATTAAAAAAGTTTCTGATAAGCAAGAACGAATTAAATTAGTCAGGCTGTTTTATACGTTTTATCAAGAATACAGCCGCAAATAGAAAAAGTTAAAAATGCTTAGTAATTTAACTCTGACTTCAATTTTCTGGCTCGCGGTAGGAGTCGGCTTATTCGGCTGCGGCGGCTTTGTTGGTTACAGTCGGCGAATGTATCCGCTGGCGTTGGGATTGGTTTTTCTCGGTTTGGGAAGCGTTCTGTGCGGGATAACCAATGGTTTTACAGACTATTCGCGCGACGGCAGATTGCTCTGGAAATTCGGCGTGATACTTTTAATGGCGGGACTCGCGCTGGCAATTTACGGCGGTTATAGATTTATTTGAAATCACAGCGAAAAATAATTTGGAGAAAATTATGAAAAATATTATTGAAAACCAACCGATTGATTTGCATCCAAAGTTAAACAAATTTCTTTTGTGTTCGGGAATAGTTTCGATAATTCTTCTTGCGGCTTTTTCGTTGCTCGGATGGCGATTTGCCTTTTTAGCCGGAATGTTGCTCGGTAATGTTTCATACATTCTACTGGGCGCAAAATACCGTCTAGCTCCAAAATACATTTCGTTAAAATTGCTCGACAGATTAACTGGAGTTTTGATGCTAATCGGTGCGGCGTTCCTTTGCTACGATTTGATTTTTAATATTTTGCCCAACTTTTAAAAGATGCTCGAACTTAAAAATATCACGAAAACTTTTGGCAATGTCGTGGCGAATAACGACGTTTCAATAAAAATCGAAAATGGAACGATTCACGCGATTGTCGGCGAAAACGGCGCGGGGAAATCTACAATTATGCGAATCGCTTACGGCTTTTACACGGCGGATTCGGGCGAGATTTTCTTTGACGGAAAACTCGTTTCGATAAAATCGCCGCAGGACGCGATTCGCCTTGGAATCGGGATGGTGCATCAGCATTTTATGCTCGTTGACACGATGAGCGTTGCCGAAAATATTATTTTGGGCGCGGAAACGGGTTCTGCGGCGAATCTTGATTTGGACAAAGCGAATAAGGATATTTTAAAACTCTCAAATGATTTGCGTTTGGGCGTAAATCCAAAAGCGTATATCGAAGATTTGTCGGTCGGCGCGCAGCAGCGAGTCGAACTTTTGAAAGCACTTTACCGCAACGCGAATCTTTTAATTCTGGATGAGCCGACCGCCGTTTTAACGCCGCAGGAAGTCGAAGATTTTTTCAACATTCTGCGCCTCATGAAATCGCGGGGCAAAACCATCGTTATCATCACGCACAAGCTCGAAGAAGTTTTGGCGATTTCCGATTTTGTGACCGTGATGCGTGACGGAAAAGTTGTCGGCAACGTCAAAACTTCGGAAACGAACGCCAAAGATTTAGCCAGAATGATTGTCGGGCGCGACGTGCTTTTGCGCGTCGAAAAAACCGAAGCGCATCCGAAGGATACGGTTTTAAACGTCGAAAATCTCTCGGTCAAAAACAAACACGGCGAGGCGTTAGATAATATTTCGTTTAACGTTCGCGCCGGAGAAATCGTCGGAATTGCCGGAATCGAAGGCAACGGGCAGACCGAACTCGTCGAAGCAATTGCCGGTTTGATTCCGATTGCGTCAGGCGCAATTAATCTTTCAGGAAAAGATATTTCCAAACTTTCCGTCCGCCGCCGAACCGAACTCGGAATCGCGCACATTCCCGAAGACCGCCACAAACGCGGGCTTTTGCTCAATTCGGATTTGGAAGAAAACGCAATTCTCGGCGTTCATTACCGCGCGCCGGTCGCGTCAAACGGATTTTTGAACAACGCCGTTATCGAAAAACGCGCCAAAGAAATTATTCAAAATTTCGACGTGCGCCCGCCGAATCCCGAACTTCCGGCGAAAGCCCTGTCGGGCGGCAACCAGCAAAAATTGATTATCGGCAGAGAATTTGAATTAAATCCGAAACTGCTGCTGGTTTCACAGCCGACGCGCGGCGTGGATATCGGCGCAATCGAATTTATTCACCGCAAACTTATTGCTCTGCGCGACGCGGACAGCGCGATTTTGCTCGTCTCGGCGGAACTCGCAGAAGTGACGGCTCTAGCCGATAGACTTTTAGTAATTTACAAAGGAAAATTCGTCGGCGAGGTTGATCCGAAAGTTGCGAGCAAAGAAGAAATCGGTTTGCTGATGACGGGCGGAAACTGAAGATTTTTCAGCCGCGAATAACACAATGGACGCGAATTAGAAAGATTCTATTCGCGGTTAATCTTCTTTTTTATTTCTGAGAAAATAAAAATACAAACAGATTCCGATGATATTGTTTATCGTCAAAAGCCCGTTTGTGACGGTGAAAACCCAGTTTGAAACCGAATAGCTGTAAATCGTAAAACCGATTGACGCGAAAAGCTGTCCGATAAAAAGCCATTTTGAAATTCCTTCGCTCGTGCCGTCTTTCCATTGTTTGTGAACCTGTTTGACGAGTGTGAGCAGCAGGATTATCGAACTCGTCCAGCCGATTATTTCTGTCATTTTTAAGCCGTTTGAGATTTCGTTTCAAACAGATTTTTCATCCGCTCGACCGCGTTTTGCAAATTTTCCATCGAAGTCGCATACGACAGCCGTATAAATCCGTCCGCGCCGAATCCCGCGCCGTCTGTGACGACAACGTAAGCGTCTTTTAATAAATAATCCGCCACCTGCGCCGACGTTTTAAATTTATCGCCAACAAGCGCGCGCACGTCAACGAAAGCGTAAAACGCGCCTTCGGGCATTTCGCATTTAAAACCGTTGATTTTTTGCAGTTCGGGAATCAGCCAATCGCGCCGCCGTTTATATTCCGCAAGCATCTCGCCGACTGCCGTCATCGATTCTGCGCGGCGTTCCATCGCGCGGGCGCAGGCGTATTGCACGAACGAAGTCGGATGCGTCGCCGAATGGCTTTGCAGTTTGATTATTGCTTGCGTCCATTCTTCGGGCGCGATTGTGTAGCCGATGCGCCAACCTGTCATCGCGTAAGTTTTCGAGAAACTGCCCGCTACGCAGACGAATTTTCTAAGTTCTTCGGGCAGCACGGCGGACGTAAAAACTTTCGACGGCGGATAAACGAAAAACAAATAGCATTCGTCCGTTAAAACATAAACATTGCGTTCGGCGCAAACTTCGACGATTTTCCGCATCTCGTCGGGCGGAATCACGCGCCCCGAAGGATTGTTCGGCGAGTTGACAATTAAAAGTTTCGTTTTATCGGTAATCGAGTTTTTGACTTGTTCGGCGGTCAAAATAAAATCCGTGTTTTCGGTTTCGATAAAAATGTTATTCGCGCCCGTGAAATTGACGATTTCGGGGAAAGTCACCCAGTAAGGTTTCGGAATCAAACAATCGTCGCCCGCGTTTAAAATTGTGCAGGCGGCGTTGAATAAACCCTGTTTTCCGCCGCAGCTTGCGACAACTTCCTTCGGAGAAAATCGCGCGCCGAATTGTTCCGCGTAAAAATGCGCGACCGATTCGGTGAAAGTTTTCAGTCCGGCGGTCGGCGTGTATTTTGTGATGTTTTTATGCAAGCCTTCAATCGCCAAATCCTTAATAAATTCGGGTGTTGGAAAATCTGGCTCGCCGACGGTCAAATCAATTACATCGTAGCCTTTCTCGCGCAATTCGGCAGCCATTTGTCCGGCTTTGAGCGTCGAAGACGAGTGCATTTTGGCAACGTTTTCGGAAACGGGAAAATTATTCATTGTTATATTTTGCCACGAATAACACGAATGACACGAATTTAATTTTCTTTTTATTCGTGTCATTCGTGTTATTCGTGGCTGATTTTTTCGCGCATTCGCGCTTCGACCAGCGCGGGAACTAAACCTTCGACGCGCCCGCCTAAGGTAAAAACCTGCTTCATCAGATTCGACGAAACGTAGGAGTATTCCTCGGCCGCCATCACAAAAACCGTTTCGATTTCTGGCTCTAAACGCCGGTTCATCAAAGCCATTCGCAGTTCGTATTCGTAATCGGAAACGGCGCGAATGCCGCGCACAATCGCATTCGCGCGTTTTTGTTTGGCAAAATCGGCGGTCAAACCGGAAAAACTGTCAACGGTTAATTCGCATTTTCCGTCTTGAATTTCCGGCAGAATTTCACGAATTATTTCGCATCTTTCGGCGACGGAAAACAACGGATTTTTGTCCGCGTTATTTAAAACGGCGATGATGATTTCGTCAAACATCGGCAGACCGCGTTTGATAATATCGAGATGACCGTTCGTCAAAGGGTCAAACGAACCGGGAAAAATTGCGCGACGGATTTTTTTTGTTTCTGGTTTCAAGTTTTTGGTTTCGAGTTGAAAATCAAAAAACGTTTCTATTTTTGACGATTGTTAGTTTAAAGTCCAAACGGAAACCAGAAACCGTCTAAAATTTTGTTTCGAGCATTTTTTTAGCTTCGTCATCGGTTTCCTTATATTCTAGAGCAAAATCGGGCTGCGGCTTCATCTGCAAAATATATTCAAGCTGTTTTTTCGCGTCCGCCTTGCGATTCGTTTCGAGATAAGCCTGCGCTAAATGCAGGCGTAAATACGAATTATCCTTTTCGATTTCAACGCCTTTTTCCAGATATTCGACTGCCTTTTCCGCGCTGCCGCCCATCATTTCGGTTTCCAGTTCGAGCCGTCCGAGCGCGTCATAGGCGGACGCGCCTTGATAATCGGGCTGAATTTCGATGACTTTCGTCATCGCCGCGCGAATCTCGTCAATTGATTTTACGCCGACCGTAATCGGGCTTCTGTCAGCCTGTTCGCCCAAGTTTGCGGCATACCAGAAATAGCCGTCGGGTTTGTTTGGTTCAAGCCGTTCGGCGATTTGCGCGGCTTGTCCGCCGTTGGTAAAAGCCTTGTCGCTTTCCTTATCGTCGGTCAATTGCTTGCCGAGAAAATAATTATATTCGGCGAATTTCCATTCGACCTCGAAATTTCGCGCGTCGGGGTTTCGCACGTTTGCCAGCGTTTGAACGGCTTCGCGCAGTTTTCCGACATCTTCGCGTTGCCGGAAAAGCGCGTCGGCTTTGGCGATATTTTCCGCGATTAACGCCGGATTTACGGGCGCGGCGCGTTTTTCCGTTTCCGAATTTGAAGCGCAGGCGGCGGCAAAAAAGGAAATTAAACCGATTGTAATAAAACTGTAAATATGTTTTCGCATCGCTCTAGCAAATTACCAAAAACGGGTAAAATAAGTTATATTCTAGTTTTTCGTCTGCTGAATGACGATTCATTTTAATTCAACTTTAAATTTAAAGCGACAAATAATGAACAAAAACGGACAAGCGGCGGCATTTTACGATTTGGAAGGAACGCTCGTTCGCACCAATCTCGTGCATACGCTCGCGTTTTATTCGCGCCGCCAGCAGGGAATTTTTTCGACGATAAAAAAATCGGTCGGCACGATTGCCAAACTGCCTCTGTTCGGCATCACCGATTTATATTCGCGCAACGTCTTTAACGAACTTTTTTTCCAGAGTTACAAAGGCGAATCCGAAGACCGTCTGCGCTATTTTAGCGAAAAACTTTTCGAGGAAGTTTTAAAACCCGCGATTTACAACGGCACGCCGGAACTTATCGCCGCCGGAAAAAAAATCGGGCAGAAACAGATCGTCATCACGGGCGCGCTGGATTTTACGATTGACCGTTTGATGAAATATCTCGGCATTGACGATTACAAGGCGAACTGTCTTGAATTCGTCAACGGCTACGCGACCGGCAGAATTTTGCCGCCCATTATGGCTTCGGCGACAAAAGCGAAATGGATGCGCGAATACAGCGAAAAAAACGACATCAGCCTTTCGGAATCTTACGCTTATTCCGACAGCATTTCCGATTTGCCGATGCTTTCAATTGTCGGTCATCCGGTTGCCGTAAATCCCGATTTTCGGCTTAAACAAACCGCTTTGCAGCACGATTGGGCGATTCTTGATTTGAAGTAATCGAGATGGCTCGACCGCGTGAAACGCGGTTTGATTGATTATAAGGGTAAACTGTTACTTAGCACTTATGGAGAATAGGAGAAATGTTATGCAGCATACGGCTAACGAGGTAATTGAAACAATCAGAACTTTGCCGATTCGGGAAAAAGTAAAAGTTTATGAATGGCTTGATGAAGAAAAGCGCGAATTGATGCAAAAAGCGCGAGCGCGGGAAGATACGAAAGAACAGCTTGAGCGTTTTCGCAAAGCGCAGGAATGGGTTTTGAAAAATCGTGAAAAATATCTGAATCAATGGGTTTGTCTGGACGGCGGCAAACTTATCGCGCACGGCGCAGACGCAGCGGAAGTGCATCGCCGAGCCAAAGAAGCGGGCATCGAGATTCCGTATCTGGAGCAGATTGTCGAAGAAGAAGATTGGGGCGGCTGGTAAATGGAAACGATAGAATTTGCGGGAAGTTATCAATACGACACGAGATTGGTCGGCATTACCGTTCCAGCTTTTTTAAATTACAGCGGCAAGACGGTGGAAATAAAAACGAAAATCGATACGGGTTCGAGTTTTTGTATTTTCCAAAGAAAACACGCCGAAAATCTCGGAATCGAAGTCGAAAGCGGCGAATATATGCGAATCAGCACGGCGACGAACGGCTTCGATGCTTATGGATTTGAACTCGCTTTATCGGTCTTGGACATTGAAACAGTTTCAACCGTTTATTTCGCCAAAGAAGAATTGTTCACGCGCAATCAAGGTTTTTTAGACCGCGTGAAACTCGGTTTGGTTGATTACGAAGGCAAACTGTTGCTTAGTGCTTACGGTAGATAGGAGAGATTTTTATGCAGACAAACTTAGAACAAATTAAACAGGTCGTTTTGCAATTACCAGCTGAAGAATTTGAAAAATTTGATGAATGGTATGAAGCGGAAAAGCGTAATAAATCGAAGGGCGCAGCCAAAGAGAATTTGAAAAAACATCAAGTCGAGCGTTATCGGAAAGCCAGAAAATGGCTTGACGAACACGCGGCGGAATATATGAATCAGTGGGTTTGTCTGGAAGGCGACAAACTTATCGCACACGGAAGCGATGCTTTACAAGTTCACCGCGCCGCCAAACAAGCTGGAATCGTTACGCCCTTTGTTCATCATATCGTGCCGGAAGTTGATATGGGAAGCTGGTAAAATGGAAACGGTTTCGTTCGACGAAATTCATTTTTACGACACTCTCAAAGTCGGAATTACCGTTTCGGTTATTTTATTTTCGGGCGATGAATCGGTTGATTTTGAAGCGAAAATTGATACGGGTTCGAGTTTTTGCGTTTTTGAAAGAAAACAGGCGGAGAGATTAAATCTCAATGTCGAAAGCGGCGAACTTTTACGCATCAGCACGGCGACCGGCGGCTTTGACGCTTACGGACACGAATTTGCCGTAATGGTGATGGGCATCGAAACATACTCGAAAGTCTATTTCGCCAAAGAAGAATCGTTCACGCGCAATGTTCTCGGCAGACAAGGTTTTGTAGACTGCTTGAAACTCGGTTTGGTTGATTACGAAGGCAAACTGCTTTTGAGTGCTTACGGCGAATAATTTTTGTGAGGTGAATTATGAATAAAAAAGTGGCTTATTCTTGCATTGGAGCGATTATTTTAACTGCGGCATATTTAGGTGTTGTAAACTACACGCATAATCCAGATAGAGTTCTTGACCGATTCAATCAGCAGTTAAGGGAAGAGAAATTTGCAGAAATTTATGATGAATCGGATAGTTCAGTTAAAAACAACGTCACGAAAGAAGAATTTATCCGCAGAATGACTAATGTTATTGGAAAATTAAAAGAGATTGATCCTGATTTGAATTTTCAGACAGACGTTTGGGCGGAACAATCGACTTCTCCTGCTAATGCCTACGGCAGATTACATAGAACCACGGAATTGAACAATGGAAAAGTTGGCGTGAATTTGCTTATTTGGTGGAATAGCAATGAACTATTTCCGAAGTTTACCGACATGACAGTTATATCTGAGACCGATGGCTCGGAAAAATACGCGACTGCTGGCGTTTCATATAAAAACATTACCTACGAAAATATAGATGGAAAAAAATCCATCAATTACCATTATTAAATTTTATGGCATTGCAGTTACGCAGAAAAACACACGAATCAATCATCTACATTGATAAAGACAGCGCGCCGCGAATTATGCCTTACGGCGAGGATTTTATTTTGGAAGATTTGCCGATTGGGACGCGGGTAATTTATCCGAATCCGCCGATTAAAGGCTTGCCGAATCGGGAGGCGGCGATTCGTTACGCGGTGAATCATCCGATTGACGCGAAACCGCTTTACGCGCAGCTTGAGCCGGGAATGCGGGTGACGATTGCGATGGACGATATTTCGCTGCCGCTGCCGCCGATGGCAACGCCCGATATACGCCAGACGATGCTCGAAGTCGTGCTGGATATGTGCGCGGCGAACGGCGTAACGGATGTGCATTTGATTGTCGCTAATTCGCTGCACCGCAAGATGACGGCGTGGGAAATGGAGCGGATGGTTGGAAGGGCGATTTTCAACGAATTTTATCCAGACCGTTTTTACAATCACGATGCGGAAGACGACGAAAACTTAATCACCATCGGACAGACGCGCCATGACGAACCGCTGCGAGTCAACAAACGCGCCATCGAGAGCGATATTTTGATTTATTTGAACATCAATCTCGTGCCGATGGACGGCGGGCATAAATCGGTTGCGGTCGGTTTGTGCGATTACGAATCTTTGCGCTCGCATCACGAACCTCAGACGATTCGTGATTCAAATTCATATATGGATCCGCCGAAATCCGCGCTCAATCACAAAGTTATCAAACTCGGAAAATTGGTTGACGAGCATTGCAACGTCTTTCACGTCGAAACCGCGCTCAACAATAAAATGTTTGCCGACGGTTACGACATTTTAACTAAAAACGAAGACGAATTTTCGTTTATGGATCGTGTGAAATGGGAAGCGATGAAGCACACATTTTCAAAACTTCCGCGCGGCGCGAGAAGAAAACTGCTGCATCACATTCCCGCGCAATATGAACTAATCGGCTGTTTTGCGGGCGAAACGGAAAAGGTTCACGAAAAAATTCTCGAACTCAATTACCGCCAATACGAAATTCCGGTCAAAGGTCAGTGCGATATTTTGATTTCCGGCATTCCAGACATTTCGCCGTATAACGTCTATTCGGCGTTAAATCCGATTCTCGTGCAGGTGATGGCACTCGGTTATCATTTCAATATGTATCGCAACAAACCCGTGTTGAAAGAGGGCGGCGTGATGATTATCACGCATCCGTGTTTCGACGAATTCGACCAGAAATTTCATCCGAGTTACATCGAATTTTTCCACCGATTACTGCCCGAATCGCGCGACGCATTTTACCTGCGCGAAAAATACGAGCGCGAATTTGCGGAAAATCCGGCGTATGTCGAAATGTATCGGCGCGGCAACGCCTATCACGGAGCGCACGCCTTTTTTATGTGGTATTGGGGCGAAAACGGTCGCCAGCACGTCGGCAAAGTAATCGTCGCCGGCGCGGAAAACGCCCACGTCCCCGCAATGCTCGGCTGGGAACGCGCCGACAATCTGACCGAAGCAATTGCGATGGCGCGTTCGTATATGGGCAGAAACGCGGAGATTACAATGCTCCATCAACCGATTATCGGGCTTTGTAACGTGACGGATTAGTCTTGAGGTCACAATTTGTGATGACAAAAATTATGGCGAATGAAGAAAATCAAGAAACGAATTTGATTGTTTTCGAGAAAATTGAAAATAGAATCTATAACATTCGCGGCGAACGAGTAATGCTCGACAGCGACTTGGCGGAGATTTATGGTGTGGAAACAAGAATTTTGAAACAAGCCGTGCGCCGAAACCTGCATCGGTTTCCAACAGATTTTATGTTTGAATTGACGCTCGAAGAATTACGCGACTTAGAATCTCTAAGGTCACAAGTTGTGACCTTAGACAATAAAAAATCAAAACGCGGAAAATACGGTAAATACGCGCCGTTCGTTTTTACTGAACACGGCGCGGTTATGCTGGCAAGCGTTTTGAAAAGCCCGACGGCGATTGAAGCAAGTCTCCAAATAGTGCGGGCGTTTGTGCGCTTGCGAACGATTTTGACGGAACATAAAGAACTTGCCGAAAGAATTGAAAAACTCGAAAAACAGTTTGTCGTCCACAATAAGAATTTTAAAGTAGTCTTCGATATGCTTCGACCCATCCTTGTTATCGAGAGGAGAGAAAAGCGGCAAATTGGATTTGTCGAAAAAGACAAGAAAAAATAGCTTCAGACTGTTTATGAAATTATCACCAACCGAAATTTTTAAAGGTAAAAAGATTTTCTTCATCGGCGGCACGGGCTTTGTCGGTAAAGTGACGCTTTCGATGCTGCTCAATAATTTTCCTGATATTGGAAAAGTTTATGCGACGGTGCGGGCGCGTAATTTGGAAGAATCGAACAATCGTTTTTGGACGAGCATTGTCACAAGTCCGACGTTTGACCCGTTGCGCGAGAAATACGGCGACGGGTTTGAAGATTTTATTCGCGCGAAAGTCGTTCCGGTCAACGGCGATGTCGGCGATGAATTTCTCGGAATGACGGAAAAAGAAGCGAAAAAGATAATGAAAGATTGCGATGTCATTATCAACGGCGCGGGGAATGTGACGTTTA
>JBPCRW010000026.1:0-21927 GCA_050996405.1 Pyrinomonadaceae bacterium
ACGACTCCGCCCGACGAAGTGGCGGCAATCGTCATCGAAGCCGTGCAGGGCGAAGGCGGCTACATTCCCGCGCCGAAAGCGTTTATGCAAGCCATCCGGCGCATCTGCGACGAACACGGCATCGTGATGGTTGTGGACGAAGTGCAGTCTGGAATGGGGCGCACGGGAAAAATGTTCGCGCTCGACCATTACGATGTCAAAACCGACGTGATTTGTCTCGCTAAGGGCATCGGTTCGGGTTTGCCGATTGGCGTTTGCACGGCGAAAGACTCGATTATGAACTGGGAAAAAGGCGCGCACGCTTCGACCTTCGGCGGAAACCCGGTCTGCATTATGGCGGCTCTGAAAACGATTGAACTGCTTGAAAACGGCTTGGTCGAAAACTCTAAAAAAGTCGGCGCGTATCTCGAAGCGGGTTTGAATAAACTAAAAGACAAATACGACGTTATCGGCGACGTGCGCGGTCTCGGAATGATGCTCGGCATTGAATTTGTAACCGATAAAAAGACGCTCGCCCCTGCGCCCGAACTGCGCGACAAAATCGAATACGCCTGCTACGAACGCGGGCTTATTATCTTAGGCTGCGGCGCAAATTCGATTCGCTGGTCGCCCGCTTTAATTTTGACAAAGGAAAATGTGAATGTCGCGCTCGAAATTTTCGACGCGGCAATCGCGGCTTCGATTTAGACAGATAATTTTCTGGTTTCCAAAGGCGGTTTTCGAGCCGCCTTTTTATGTTGACTTGAGTATTTATTAAACATAAACTTTACCGCATATAGATTTGAGATTTTTTAATTTTTAAATTTAAAGGAGAATTTAAAATGAAAAAATTATTGCTTTCCGGCGCGATTTTAGGTTTGCTGTGCCTGACCGCCTGTTCTTCGAGCCAATCGTCGTCAAACAACAACACTTATAATTCCGGCAGTTCGCCAACACCGACCGCGACGGCTAAGATAATGACAACAAGCACTAATTTAAATACCGCCAGCACCGCGCCAACCGCGACGGGCGGCGTGAATACTGTCGGCAGCGCGAATACCGCCAATACCGCGACGGACGAATACAAAGATGTCGAGGATGCCGCCTGCCGCCTCTATCTCGGCACTCTCAAAACGCTGGCAACCTGTGAATCAATCACGGACGCGCAGCGAAAGCAGTATTCCGCCACCTACGCTGAATCATTAAAAGCCTTTGAAGCCGACATTCCCAATGCTGAAGCGCGAAAGGCGCGGGCAACGGGCTGCGCGATAACCAATAACGTCATTCAGCCCTTAGCGGCGAAATGTAAAGGTTAGATAAAATATCACCGCAAAAAGATATAAAATTCGCGGAAATTAGAACAAATTTCAGTTTTATGAAATACGTTTGTAGGAGGCAGGTGTCTTGTGTCTGCCCAATGAGTAATAGGGGCAGGTCTTGTGCCTGCCCAATGCGCCGAACGCCGCAAACACTTGTTCCCGAACTCCATTTTGCAATCCAATCACACCTTTCCGCCCTGCAGCTGGTTGGGCAGGCACAAGACCTGCCCCTACGAATTTTATATTTTGTATTATATTCAGATAAAAACCGCTCTAGTTTCCGCATCCTCCCTTCGCGGCGATAGAGTTTTATCTCGAATCGATTTTTTACTGGGTCGGCTTAACCGGCTCTTTTTTCTGTGCCGGTTTTTCGACGTGGCTGGCGGTTGTCCAGGCGGCGAGTTTGCCGACGTTATCGCGGTATTTGTTTTTTACCACGCCGTCCAGAATCCGCACAGCCTGCATCCCGCGCCGGACGACCGCGCCGATTTCGGCAGTCGCGGCAACGTGCGTGTCGCGTGCCGACGAAGGCGCGTTCATACTCTGCTGAAAAGCCGTAATATCATCGGTTAAATCGCTCAAAAAGTCGGCAGGCAGATCGTATTCGATAAAAGCGTCTTCATACGGACTCATCGCCGCGATAAAAGCATTAGCGGCAGCTAGATTTTGGTCTGTCATATTGCGCGGCATCCGAAACAGTTCGGAAATTCCGGCAAATTGATATTCCATCGAATTCGCCGTGCGGGAGATTTCCGCGCCCGTTTCGTGACTTTTTATTCAAAGAGTAAAGGCAATGATTGTCAGATTTATTTTTTCTGTTTTGAATAAAGCCGCGAATAAGGCATTCGGCTCGTATGACTATTGCGGATTCTTTCTTGAATCCGTTCTATTTTTTTAACATTACCCTTTTCTTTTGAATAGAAAGTTGGACATCAATTTCTTCACTGCATTCACGACAAAAGGTTTTAAACTCATCAATAAAATGAGAATCTATGATTTCAAAATCGCCATCTTCAAATTGGAAAACGTCGTAACGATTCGGTTCTGAAATAAATTCATCAGAATCGCATTCGGGACAGTTTTTTCTAGACTTTGCCATTGTTAAAAATTCTCTTTAATGTGAAAGTTTCGAGCTTTAGCAATTACGATTGAATTGTAGTCATTCGGATTACGAAACTCAAATTGCCAAATTCTATAAATATCGCCGATTTTATCAAAGGAAATTCTTAGAAAAAAATTAAACGGCTGGCATTGCGGATGTCAACCGTTTCAGCGCAAATGAATTTCCGTTTTCCGCGCTAAACTTTATTTATACTTTACGGCTTCGAGTTTTCCGCGCGCCATAAATCCGTCGGCGACATTCGGCGGAAGCGATTCAAAATCGAGCGCGAGTTTTTTGTCGGCTGCCGTTCCCGAAACTTTTAATGCCGGACGCGGCGCATCCGCAAAATTTCCCGCGTCGAGCCGTTCAAATACGACCATTCCGTCTTTCAACACGCCCGAAACTGTTTCCGCGAGTTTTCTACGGCTTTCACTTCCCTTGCCCGACAAGTTAAAAATGTATGTCAAATGGTCGCCGAAAGTTAAAACGCCGATTGTGCCTTCCGCGCCGAATTTTTTGCCGCGTCCGGCAATTCCGCCCGAAAACTCGAAATCGCACTTGGTCACGCGATACGTCTTCAAATTATTTGTCCACGTCGCGGTCATTTCGAGATTTAACGCCTGATTTTCGTCAACCGGCACGAGCGCGATTTGAAACGGATAAGTTATGATTTGCGCGGTCATCGCGCCCTTTGGCGGAGCGTTCATATCGATAATCGTTTTATCAGAAACTTTGCGAATTGCGACCGACCAGCCGCCCGTATTTCGCGTTCCGGCAAACGCGGCGACGACCGCCGTTTTACTGAAATCAATCGTCGAACTCGCCTGTAAGCCTTCGACCAGAGCGCGCATTTCAGCATAAGTTTCCGCGTCCCGCGCCACAAAAATAAACGGTATTTCGACTTTCGACTGTGAACCTTCGAGCAGAATTTTGTAATCCGATTCCGCATTGTTAATCGGCGGTTTCGTAATCGGTTTAATGATTTTTGTTTTTGATTTTGCGGCTGTTTTTTTCTTTTTAGTCTGCGCGTCCGCGCCGTTTAAAAATAAACCGAATGATAAAATTACCAAGATAAAAATTTTGTGGATTTCCATAAATTTATTTCTCCTGCCCGTTTTTGACAGGCGTTTGCGGAACGGAAAATTCTATACGAACTTGCAGTTTTTGTCCGTCCCTAAATGCTGCCGTTCATTTTGCGGGCGATTTCCGCTATCTTAAATCGCGCTTCGCGTTCGTCAACATTTCGCAATTCGCCGTCCGCGTAGATTTCCTCGCCCGCAACGATTGTCAATCGAACGTCCCGCGCGTTTGACGCGAAAACCAGCGCGGAATAAACGTCGTGAACCGGCTGCTGCGCCGCGTGATTCAGCGAAACGACAATCAAATCAGCTTGCTTTCCCGCGTCGAGCGTTCCGATTTCCCGTTCCATTCCAAGCGCGCGCGCCGCGCCGAGCGTTGCCGTTTCGAGAATTTTTTCGGCGGTCACGAGATAATCTTTATCGTCGCGCGAGCGGGCAAAGAGGGCTGCGAAACGCGCTTCTTCCAGAATGTCGCAAGTGTTGTTGCTCGCCACCGAATCGCTGCCGAAACCGACGCGCAGATTTTTCTCCAGAAATTTTTCCAGCGGCGCGATGCCGTGACCGAATTTCGCGTTCGACTTCGGACAATGCGCGATTCCAGAATCGGTTTCCGCAATCAACTCAAAATCTTTTTCGCCGGTTTTGACGCAGTGCGCGAGCAGCGGTTTCGCACGCAAAATTCCTGTGTTCGCAAGATATTCAATCGGGCTGACGCGTGGCGCATCCCAAGTCAAATCAAACTTTTCATACATCCGCGCGAAAAATCCCGCGCCGTTTTTTAGGAAAGCGATTTCGTCAGCGGATTCGGCAGCGTGAATCGAAATTTTGATGTTTTCGCTCGTCGCATAACTTGCAATTTCCTCAAACAATTTCCGGCTGACTGTATAAGGCGAGTGCGGCGAAATCCCGACTTTGACCAAATCGGTTTCGCCCGTTTTCAGCGCGAGAAATTTTTCTTTGAGTTTTATAAAATCTTCCGCAGCGGTTTCATTTTTCGGCGAGAAATCCGTCTCCTGAAAAACCACGCCGCGCAAGCCTGTTTTCTTTAACGCTTCGAGTCCGGCGCGTCCGTTGCGCCCGATGTCCGCAAAACAGGTGACTCCGGCTCGCGCGCCTTCAATCGCACCCCACAAAGCGGAAGTTTCGATGTCCGCAACAGTTAATTTTTCGGCGCGAGTTTTGGAAAGCGTCAACAACCATGCGGAAAAATCGTCTTCGAGATAATCGAGAAATCCGCGCATCGCCGTCAGTTCGAGATGCGAATGCGCGTTGATTAAACCGGGCATTATCGCGGCTTCGGAGAAATTTTCAAACTTCGCTTCTGGAAAATCTTGTTTGAGTTTTTCGACTTTTCCAACGGCAGCAATTTTATCTTTTTCAAACGCGACCGCGCCGCCGGAAATCGGTTCGCCGGAAATCGGCACGACCCAATCGGCGGACAAAATCCTAATGTTGTTGGTTAAATTGGACGGCTTTTTTTTCTGCTTACCGCTCACCGCTTACTGCTCACTTTTCGATAGCGTTCCAGAATCGAAACGACGTAGGATTTGGTTGAAGGAATGTTTATCCGTTCGATAAATTCCTGTTCGGAAAGTGTCGAAGAATCCGCGTCTTTCGTCCATTCGTCAACGCGGCTCGCACCGGCGTTATAAGCTGCCAGCGTCATCGCCGTTTCCGCTGGAAAACCGCGATACTGCTCGCCCGTTTTTTCCAGATACCAGCAGCCGATTTGGATATTTCGCTCCGGTTCGAGCAAAACCGAATCGAGGTCTTCGGAAACCTGTCTGGCAAATTCGCGCATGCCGGTTTCCTTTGCCCATTCCTGCGCGACGACGGGGCGAATCTGCATCAGCCCGATTTCTTCCGCCGCGCCGCGTTTCCAAGCGCGAAAATAAGTCTCTTCGTAAATGACGCTCCACACCAATTTCGGGTCGAGACGATAGACTTTCGCCTGTCGCTCGATAATGTCGTCGTAACGATGAATCCAGTATTGATTGAAAAAATAAAGCCCGATTGCCAGCAAACACGCGCAGAAAGCAATCAAGCCGTAAATTTTGTAGCGACGATTCATCAATGGTAAATGGTCAATGGTCAATGGTCAATGGCTGTTTTTCATTAACCATTTACCATTTACCATTTACCATTAAATCAATTAAGTTTTTTGAATTTCTGCCAGTAAGTTGACGGACGCACGGAAAAATCCACCCCTTCATACGCGGCGCGCAAAGTTGATTGGCTGACAATATGTCCTTGCAGCCAGACTTCGGCTTGCAGGCTCTCGCCGATTTTCAACTCGCCATTTAAAGCGCGCTGATTGACCAAAATTTCCAGTCGAAAATCACCCAAATCCAGATAAATCCAGTATAAAGTGCTGCCCGAAACGGAATTGTTGAGCGTTTTGAAAGCCAGAATTTTTCCGCACAAACTCCAATCGTTTTCGTGTTTCCTTTTATTTTCGACCAGAGATTTCCAAATTGGTTTGCAGTTTTTTTCCACAACTTTTGCCTGATAAGCCAATCCGCATAATCCGATGGTCAAAGTTCCCTGCTGAAAATTTTTCTCGCCGACTTCGGTTAAATTTTGCAGTTCAAATAAAACTTCCGCGTCGGTGTCTTCGATAAAACCGTGAATTAACGCTTCGCCTTCTTCGTCAAATTCGTTGGAAATCCAAGGCGAAACGCACTGCGTAAATTGGGCGCGAAAAGCGGGGCGGCAATCGGCATGAACAACTTCGCCCGATGCCGATTCGTATAACACCGTCCAGACTTCCAAACCTTCGCCCAAACGCCAGCAGCGACCATGCAGAACGCCGCTTTTGCGCGTCACGCACGACGCTTCGCCGCGCCGTTCCGCATCTTCGGCTAAATTGTTGAATGCCGTTTGATTGGAAATTTCCAAACCGATGGCATCGAAAGCGATTTCCATAATCTAATGTTCGGTGTCTGGCAATCGAGCGTTCCAGACTTCCGATTCTGAATCCGGAAGACGAAACTTGCTTTTCGATTCGCGCTTTTTCGTTTGACCGGAACGCACCATTTCCGCAAACAAATCCATATCATAATCGGCTTCGCGCGACATTTCTTCACGAATCTCATGCAGAATTTCTAAAAATTTTGGACGGCGATACATTCTATTGTTAATCGTAAAGCGTAAATCGTGAATGGTCAATCACAATTTAGACGGTATGGACAAGGAATTCAGGCGTGACGATGACGGGAACGAAAAATCCGGCGGCGGTATTGAAAAGTCTGATTCGCGCCTGACGGCGGACATTCGCCAGATGCCCGAAATTCCAGGTCACCAGATAATCGATTTTATGCACCGAACAGATGGCGACGTGCAGCGCGTCCGCCAGGTATTTCCGGTGGAAAATGGCGCGCGAAATATAGCCTTCGGCTAAAATTGCGGCTTCTTCGATTAGCTCTAACTGTTCGAGCGGTTCGATAAGTTTTAAATATCCCGTGCGATGCGGCTCGGAAACTCTCTCCAATTCGCGTTCGACCAGCGGCGAAATAAACGCTTGATATTCGCCGAGTTCGTGTTCCCACCAGCGAATCGTCAAATCGCGTCGGAAAGAATCGCCATTGTCTAGATACGAGCCGACCACCGAGGTTTCTAAATATAAACTTTGTTTCATTTCACAAGTTCAAGGTTCAAGGTTTAAAGTTCAAGGTTGCTTTGAAGTTCTTAAACTTTAAACTTTAAACCTTGAACTCATTTCACAACCGGCACAAAAGTCACTTTAGAATTTTGAAAATCGAAAGTGACGCGGTAGTTCATTAGAAAATTTCCGCCCAGAATTCCGGCTTGTTCAAAACCGGAAGCCTCGTTAATCACGTCTAAATCTAACGAGACGGCTTTGATTTTCTCGCGCGTGTGCTTGCCGAAAGAAATGCTCGGCAGCAGAAACGAACTGACGTTTTCCGTCACGCCAGCCGCGCCGAAAACGCGCATTTTTTCTTTCGTCAAAAAATGGCTCATTTCGTTTGTGCTGGCTAAATCGTTAGAAATTACAGAGACGCTCGCGCCCGTGTCAACAATAAAATTCAGCGGAAGTTCGATGCCTTCGATTTGCACCTCGCCGCTTAAAAATCCGCTCGATGTCAGGCGCAGCGGCAACGACAACGATTCCTTTTCAAAATCCTGCATCGCGGCGTGGTCTTTTTTCCTTAAAGTGAACGTCAGATTTCCGTAATCGACAGTCGTCAGAAATTTTGAAATCAGCGACAAACCAATATAGCCGTCAACGTCTTCATTGTCCGAGTTAAATTCCCTGATATAAACCGGCACGTTTTTAATTTTCGCCGCGCCAATGTCGATTGATTTCAAAAAGCCATAGACAATTTCAAATTTACCGTTGCCGCCGATGGCTCTTGCCGAGCCGCCGCGCGCGACTGGTTTTAAATGCAGTTCTTCAGCCGTCTTATTTGAAATTACCGAAATTCCAGAGCCTGTATCCAGCACGAATCGAAACTTTTTATTGCCAATGCCGACTTCGATTATCGGGCGCATATTATATAAATCGACCGGAACGGTCACTTGATTTGCGTCGTCGGAAACGGCGTAAAGTTTTTGTTTATCGCCGAGATAATGGAGAAAATTTATTAGCCCTTTGATTCGGGCGCGGCGGTCGGTATCGCTTACCAAAGAGATTTGCAAAAACTTTTGATAGGCTTCGGCGGCTTCCGAATATTTTTCCGCGCGGGCTAAAACCTGCGCCGAAGAAAAAACAAAATCAGGTTCGGTTGAATCGAGATAACAGGCTCTTTCCAGCTTCGGCAAACTTTCAAAAATGCGATTCTCGTAAAAATCCAGCATGCCCGCGCCAAACCACGCCAGCGATTCGTTATTGTCTAAAAAATACGCGCTCTGAAAAATCTTTTTCGCGTCGGCGAAATTTCCCATATTGAGCAGTGCCATCCCAACCAGTGCTAACGCCCGCGCGTTTTTCGGTTCGGCTTGCGCGACGGCGACCGAAACGTCGTAGGCTTCGAGAAACTTACGACTTTTCAACAGCGCGTAACTCAAATTTAATTTAGCTTTCGATCCGGTCGGGTCGAGTTCAATCGCGCGGCGTAAGAGAGTTTCCGCTTCCGTCAAGTTTCCTTTGCGCGTGAGTTTTTCCGCCTGTTTAATTAACCGGCGCGAATCCTCCGCATTCTGCGCGTTCGCGTTTGCAGCCGTCAGACAAAGAAATATCAGGCTCAGAAATATCTGGAAAAAACGAACTACCCGTTTTTTTCGGAAGTGAAAATGAAAATTTAAAAATACTTTCGCTTCCATCGCCCGCAGACTCCTTTTCCGCAATTTTCACTTGAGGATTTCGCCGGTTTTCATTGACCACAAAACTAAATCGAGTTCGTCAAAATCGATTTCGGCGAGGGATGCTAATTCTTTTAGCTTATTTTCAATCGTTAGATACTTGGCGCGCGTATTTGGTGGCTTCGGGTCGTCGATAATTTTTAATTCCGCGAGCGAGCGCAAAATATGTTTGTCGAGAATCGCGTAGCCCTTCAAACCGATGTTTCGCAAAAAATGACTGGCTTCTTTGTAACCCAAGCCTTTGATGCGTTTTTCTTTGACGAGCCAGTCGCGCCGCTCCAAATCGTCAGTAAAATCTTCCAGTTTTTGGCGAAGTTTCAAATCGCAATGTTCCTGCAAAAATTCGCGCGAAGCGACGATGTAGCCGGAACGCGCTCGCGGATAGCGATGCACGCCGACGAGCGCGTTCATCAATTCTTCGCGGTTTCCGTTTATCAATAACGGTCTGACGGCGGCAATCGAACGAAGTCCCATTTTCGCCGAACAGCCGCCGGTAAAAAAACAAAAAACCATTTCTTCCCACAAGCGTTCGTCGCCTTCGGTTTGCCAGACGTTTTCAAATTCCGCGATTCGGGCGCGAATTTCTTCGCCTCTGGCGGCGTGCGTAAATTTTATTTGTTCGATGGTGACGGGCGGTTTTTCTTTTTTCACAAATAACCAATACTTTCAGTTAGTTTAGGAGCGCGCGATTATCAAGTCAATAAAATTATCGTAAAAATTCGGCGGCTTTCAAAAAACTCTTTTCTTTTTCCAATTTTTGATGTATAAGCAGAAAGGATTGTCCGCATAAGCAATTCTAAAACGCGGCATCTTTTTGATGAAGCGGTTCATCTAAAATTTGTCTCCGCTTGAAGCGGAAATTTCTTTTGTTCTTGAAAAATAATGTCAAAGATATGTATAATCCTGACAGCCTTCCCAAAGCCAGCGGAAGCCTACCGTATCGAAAAATACTAATGGAGAAAAAAATGTTCGATTTGCTGAAATATAGAGCATCTTGGCTTGTCGTTGCGCTGATTTTGATTGGTTCAACATTTAATTTCGTTCACGCTCAAACTTCGCCGAAACCTTTTCTGCCGAAAATTGACGTTGCCGCCGCGCCTTCGCCGACTCCTTTGATTAAAAAAACCGCCAGCGTCTCGCCGGTGATGCCCGATACGGTTAATCCTGCGGAAATGGCGATTCCGGGTTATTCGGGAGTTTTGGTCGAAACGCTCGACGGAAAAATCGTTAAAGATAGTTATTCGACATCCGCTTTTAATCCGGCTTCAAACGTAAAAATCGCTACTTCGTATGCAGTTTTAAAAACCTTCGGTCCCGATTATCGTTTTCCGACCAACGTTTTTACGGACGGCGCGATTGACCAAACGACCGGAACTTTAAACGGAAATTTATATGTTTCGGGACGCGACCCGATTTTTACTTTTGAACACGCCGTCGCAATTGCCGACGCATTGAATCGCGCGGGAATCCGCACGGTAACGGGCGATTTGATTGTCACGAGCAGTTTTATTATGGCGCAAAGCAATTCGCCGCTCGCGTCAGCCAATAATTTAACCGCCACGTTAAATTCAGGGCGGCGTTCGGCGGCGGCAACTCGCGCGTGGCAGGCTTATCTGACTTCGAGCGCGAAACCGCAGAGTTATCCGAGCGTTTCAATCGGCGGAAAAACCTATGTTGATTTAGTTCCGTCCAATGCCAAACTTCTTTTTTCTCACGAATCCGCGCCCTTGAAAGAAATCGTCAAAGTGACGATGTGTTATTCAAACAATTTTTTAGCCGAAAAATTAGGCGATATGCTCGGCGGCGCATATGCCGTTTCGCGTATCGTGCAGTTAAACGCCGGTGTTCCGCCCGAACAATTCATTCTGCAAACTTCAAACGGATTGGGAATTAACCGCGTTACGCCGCAGGCGATGATGAAACTTTTGCGGACGTTTCGCGCGGAACTCGCAAAATACAAAATGACTTTTGCCGACGTGATGCCGATTGCCGGAGTTGACCCGGGAACGCTGCAAAGGCGTTTCAACACATTCGCGGATTCTGGAAGCGTGGTTGGAAAAACCGGAACTTTAGGGCAAACCGACGGCGGCGCGAGCGCGTTAAGCGGCGAATTTCAAACCCGTCAAGGCAGGTTTCTGTTTGTAATTTTCAATCAGCGCGGAACAGCCACCCGTTTTCGCAATTTCCAAAATTCGTTTGTTACCTCGCTGCAAAATCAATACGGCGGAGCCGCGCCTTTGGGCTACGCTTCGCAGTCGCTCGGATTGCGCCTGGCAAACACTCGCATCACTTATCCCGATACCCGCGCCCGGCGCAATTAAATTTGGCGTAAATTAAGTTTTTAGAGGAAGCGAAAGTGGAATCGCTTCCTTTTTTGTGTTCCGCACTTGCAGCAAACCTGAAGTTATTGCAAACTTTTTCGTTTGAACGAGGAAAGGATTTTTTACAGGACTTTCTCAAATAGCGAAATGCGGAAACACGCACGAAGTAAGTGTGAAAAACTCATCCTTACTGTGTGCGGGCTTCTGCAAAAGTGAGAAAGTCTTATTTTAATTTTGATGAGCGAAATCAAACGACAGAGCGACCAGCCCAAAGAAACTCCCGAAGTTTTAAATGAAGAATTAAAAACGCAGGCGCAAGTCGAAGGCTTACCCGCATCGGCAAAAAAAACCGGCGAAAGCACGACGCGGCACGCCTTTCTGGTCGGCGCGGGGATTCTAATCAGCCGCATTATCGGTCTTTTGCGTCAGCGAATTTTCGCGTATTATTTCGGCACATCAGCGGCGGCGGACGTTTTCAGCGCGGCGTTTAGAATTCCCAATTTTCTGCAAAATGTTTTCGGCGAAGGCGCGCTTTCGGCTTCTCTAATTCCCGTCTATGCAAAATTGCTTGCTCAAGGAGATGAAAAGGAAGCCAATCGCGTGGCAAATGCAGTTCTGACGCTTCTGGCATTACTCACTTCAATTTTAGTTCTGCTTGGAGTTCTTTTAACGCCGTATTTAATTGGGTTTATCGCGCCGGGCTTTGAAGGCGAAAAGCGCGAAATGACCATTCGTCTGGTCGAGATTTTGTTTCCGGGCGCAGGACTGCTCGTGATGTCGGCGTGGTGTCTCGGAATACTAAACAGCCACCGAAAGTTTTTTCTTTCCTACACCGCGCCCGTTATCTGGAACTGCGCGATTATCGCTGCGATGATTGCATTTGGGAATCGGGTTGAACAAAACAAGCTCGCGGAAATTACAGCCTGGGGTTCGGTTATCGGAAGCGGCTTACAATTCATTATTCAACTTCCGACCGTCTTTTTTTTAATTAAACGAATTAGATTCATTTTTGATTTCGCATCGGAAAATGTGCGCACGGTTGTCCGCAGTTTCTTTCCGGTTTTTATCAGTCGCGGCGTGGTTCAAATCAGTGCTTATGTTGACGCGATGATTGCGAGTTTTCTGGGCGATGGTCCGACCAGTCTTTTACAATACACACAAAGTCTTTACACCTTACCCGTCAGCTTATTCGGGATGTCAATTTCGGCGGCTGAACTTCCGGCGATGGCAAGCGCGCTCGGCGACGATGTAGAAATTTCTTCACAATTGCGCGGGCGGCTCGATGCTGGATTAAAACGAATCGCGGTTTTCATTGTTCCGTCGTCAATGGCTTTTCTGGCTTTCGGCGACGTGCTGGCGGCTTCCGTCTATCAAACGGGAAAGTTCGGTCACAAAGATGTGCTGTATGTTTGGGGAACACTTGCGGGCGCGTCCGTCGGGTTGATGGCTTCGACGCTCGGACGGCTTTATTCTTCGACTTATTACGCGCTGAAAGATACTCGAACGCCGCTCAAATTCGCCGTCATTAGAGTTATTTTGACAACTATTCTAGGATATTTTTGCGCTCTTTATGTGCCGCCGATGCTCGGTCTTGAGATTCAATGGGGAACAGTCGGCTTGACGCTCACGGCAGGCATCGCGGGCTGGGTTGAGTTTCTACTGCTTCGCCGTTCGCTGAATAAAAAAATCGGCAAAACCGGACTTCCCGTCGTTTTTATCGTAAAGCTCTGGATAGCGGCGGCAATTGGCGCAGGTGTCGGCTGGACGATAAAAATTGCGTTGGGTTCTGCGCCGCACCCGATTTTAATCGCGCTGCTGGTCGCAATTCCTTATGGAGTAATTTATTTTTTAATGGCATCTTTGTTTCAGGTCAAAGAAGCGCGCGCGGTGATAAACCAAGTTATCCGCCGGATTCCGAAAATGAAATAATTAGTCGAGCATTTGCTTGAGAGTTTTTTCATCAATTACTTTTACACCCAAGGATTCGGCTTTTGCAAGTTTTGAACCGGCATCGCTTCCCGCGACGACGTAATCGGTTTTTTTGCTGACCGAAGACGAAACACGCCCGCCGCGTTCTTCGATAAATTTGGCGGCATCATCGCGCGTCAACTGCTCTAATTTTCCGGTTAAAACAAAAGTTTTACCATTGAAATTTTCGTTAAAATTCGCGCCGTCTTCGCCGTCAATTTCGGTTTTCACGCCTGCCGCTTTTAACCTTTCGATAACTTCCTGATTTTTCGGATTCTGAAAAAAATTAAAAACCGAAACGGCAACGGTCAAACCGATTTCGTGAATCGCGTCGAGTTCTTCAACTGAAGCGGCGGCGAGATTTTCGATGTTTCTAAACGAACGCGCCAAAATTTTCGCGTAACGTTCGCCGACGTGACGAATATCCAAGCCGTAAAGCAATCTTTGCAGCCCGCGCCCTTTCGATAATTCAATTTGATTGATTAAATTGGTTGCCGATTTTTCGGCTTTGCGTTCGAGATTCGCAATTTGTTCGAGCGTTAAATCGTATAGATCGGCAACCGTTTTAACCATTCCCAAATCAACCAGCGTTTCGACTAGCGCATCGCCCAAACCTTCGATGTCCATTGCCTTTCGCGCCGCAAAATACAAAATTCGCGCTCTTATTTTCGCCGGACAATCTTCATTTGAACAGCGCGTCACGGCTTCGCCCGCCGGACGAAGTGCCGGAAAACCGCACACTGGACAATCGCGCGGAAACTCGTAATCGGTTTCTGTTCCGTCGCGTTTCGATTCGATAATTTGCAAAATCTGCGGAATAATTTCACCCGATTTTTCAATCAAAACCCAATCGCCGATTTTGATTCCGAGCCGTTTTATTTCATCTTCGTTATGCAAACTGGCGCGTGAAACGACAGTTCCGGCGAGCAAAACAGGTTCGAGATAAGCGACGGGCGTTAACGCTCCCGTGCGCCCGACCTGCACGTTGATTGCATTTAGCTGCGTCGTCGCCTGCATCGCCGGATATTTATACGCAATCGCCCAGCGCGGTGCTTTCGTCGTCGCGCCGAATTCCTGCTGCAAATAAGTTTGATTGACTTTGACAACCACGCCGTCAATTTCATAATCGAGCGCGTCACGCATCTCCAGCATCGCCGCGATAAACGCCGCGAGTTCGTCAAAATTTTTGCACAAAGCGCGATTCGGATTGACGTGAAAACCTTTCGCTTCGAGCCACTCGAAAATTTCCCAGTGCGTCGGAAACATTTTTTGCGCGCCGCTTAATAAATCGTATGGAAACATATCCAGCCCGCGCGATTTAACAACCGTCGAATCAAGCTGGCGCAGCGTTCCAGAGGCGCAGTTGCGCGGATTGGCGAAAGTTTTTTCGCCCTGCATTTCCAGTTCGGCGTTGATTTTTTGAA
This sequence comes from Pyrinomonadaceae bacterium, assembly GCA_050996405.1. Classification (GTDB taxonomy): domain Bacteria; phylum Acidobacteriota; class Blastocatellia; order Pyrinomonadales; family Pyrinomonadaceae; genus JBPCRW01. The sequence continues at coordinate 14,515 of JBPCRW010000026.1, forward strand.
ACCGCGAGCGCGACAAAAAAACTTCGCCGCGCACTTCAACCTTTTCGGGAAAATCGCCGTTTAATTTCAAAGGAGTCGTGCGAATCATTTTGATGTTGCTGAAAACATCGTCGCCCGTGCGCCCATCGCCGCGCGTCGCGCCCGCGACTAAAACACCGTTTTCGTAATGCAGCGCAACCGACAAACCATCAATTTTCAGTTCCGCGACATAATCAAATTCGCGCCCGTCCGCTAACTTTCGACAGCGTTCGTCAAACGCTTTCAAATCGTCCAAATTATAAGAATTATCCAAACTCATCAGCGGCACGCGATGAACAAACGGCTTGAAACCTTCGGCGCGTCCGCCAACTCGCTGCGTCGGCGAATCGGGCGTTATAAATTCGGGATTTTCCGTTTCGAGATTTTTGAGTTTTGCCAGCAGCGCGTCAAATTCCGCATCGGCAATTTCCGGCGCGTCCGTTTGATAATAAAGTTCGTTGTGCCGATTGATTTCGGCACGCAGATTTTCGATTTCGGCTTTGATGTTTTCGGCTCGGTCAATCAAATTCATAAAACGTTTTTATCACGGAAAACGAGAGGAAATTAAAATGAGATTACAGAATAAATTTTCTCAATCGTTTTTAAAAAGCACATATTTCGGATTCGTTTCACTTCTCTCAAACGCGCGGCAAATTAAGTTTTCGGCAAACGCCGTTTGAAATTCGTTTTTTATACGTTCCTGTTCGGCTTGAGCTTTTTTCAAATCGGATTTAACCAATAAATTCCAATCATTCGGAATCTCGATTTTCAAAGCGATTTCACCCGTTTCCGCAAAATTTTCGCTGTTCGATAAAGCGATAACTTTTTCGCTATTCAAATCCCAGTTGCAGTAAAGCCGGTCGCTGTCGAGTCCAATTTTCGCGGTTTGCGCCGACAAATTCGGATAATCCGTGCCGTAGAAATTCGGGAGATACTTTTTTATAGTCGCGCCGAGCCGGTTCAGATTAAAATTAGCGTTTCGCGCCAGCACGGGCTGAAAAGTCCATTTGATAAAATTGACGTTTCGCGCGAGTGAAAAATCACGCTGCGTCCATTTCAGTTTCGCGCCGATGCCGCCGTTTTGATATTTTTGCGAAACCGCCGTCATATGCGAGTAAAAAAATCTTTCGCCCGCGTCAAAACCCGGAACGCTCAGAACAAAACCGATTAAATTTTCGCCGTCAAACGCGCCGAGAACAAAACCGCCCGCGCTTTTTGTGACGATCAAATGACGAACGGGCGAAACTTCGATGTCCGGCAAGCCGAAAACTTCCTTCTGCAATTTCGCGCAGTCTCGAAATTCTTCGAGTGTCGAGCATTCGCGGATTTCAATTTTTGTATTTTCGTTTTTCATCAAATATCGGAACAAAGTTTATCACGAAAAGTTTGCCGCTTTCACGAAGTGCCAACGCAAATTTCGCCGGTAATTTTTTGACAAACCGAAAATCGTAAAACGTTTTTTACAGAAACACGCACGGAGTAAGTGTGTTATTCCTTTTTTATAAACATAAAACCAAGTGTTGAAAACACAGAGTTTAACGTTTATTTTAATACCATTTTATTAGCCGAAAGGGAATAGTTTCGCGTTTTACTTCGTGCGGGCTTCCGCAACCAAATTAAAAATTTATCTAACTTTACGCGAATAGATTTGTTATCATAATTAGACGGTCGTTTTTGACCGATTCCTTCGATTATATTTTCCGATGACTTCTCAAAAAAATCTCGAAATAAAGGGAAATTTGCGAATCAATCCGTTTGCCGAACTGCTTTCGGAAATTTGCGAAATTAAACCGAGCGGCTCGTTTCGGCTCTCGTTTGAAACAAACAAAATCATCGTTTATTTAAGCGACGGGAAAGTTGTTTTTGCCATCTCGAACGCGCGTCGTCATCGCCTTTTTGAAATGCTTTTACGCGAAAATAAAATTTTGCAAAATCAGATAACCGGATTTCCGAATTTCACTAACGACCTCGAACTCGGCGCGCATCTGAAAGATAAAAATATCGTTTCCGAAGCGGAAATAAACCGTCTGTTTTCCGCGCAGATTGAGGAAATTCTGAAAATCGTTTTCGAGTGGTCAAGCGGCGAATGGATTTTCAGCCCGCATTCACGAATCAAAGAAAATATCCGGTTTGAAGCGGACGCGCCGCGATTGCTTTTGGAATACGCGCGAAATTTGCCGGACGAAACAATCGCCCAGAGATTGAAAAATCCGCACGAAACTTTCGGCGCGAAACCTTTTGTTTCGGAAAACGCGGGATTGCTTCCGCCCGAAGCATTTGTGTTGTCGAGATTCGAGAAATCTTTTTTGCCGGTTCAGGAAATCAAAAATTTAAGCGGTCTGCCCGATTCTTCGACCTTGCGGATTATTTATACTTTATGGCTCGGCGGTTTTCTGTTTCGGCAGAATTGGCAGGCGGCTTTTTCCGAACGAAAAATTGCGGAATTAACGTCCGCCAGACTTTCTTTGAAAAAAGAATTTAACGAGCCGTCGGAAAAAGAAAATCCGGTTAAATTCGCGCCGATTGCGCCGCCGATTATCGCCGTTCCGGTTTCGCCGGAAGCGGTTTCAAATAATTTAAAAAAAGCTGAATTATCGCTCGACGCATATCTCGGACAAGTGGAAAATGCGGCTAATCTTTATGAGATTTTAAACGTCGCGCCCGAAACCGATTCAATGGAAATCAAACTGCGTTATTTCGCGCTCGCCAAACAGTTTCATCCAGATATGTTTCATCAGGAAAAAAATTCCGTTCTGCTGCAAAGAATTCAGAGCGCGTTTGCACAGACGGCGCAGGCTTACGATACGCTGAAAGACGCGGAATCACGGAAAGTTTATGATTACAAATTGAATAAAAATTTGGTTGGACAAAAACCGAAAAATGTTTCCGACGGCGCCTCAGTAAATTCCGGCAACCCGCAGGATGAATTTGCCGGAGAATCTTTCGAACAGGGATTTAGTCTTTTGATGGAAAACGAATACGAAGAAGCACTGCCGCTTTTGGGACGTGCCGCGCAGCTTGCGCCGAACAACGCGAAATATCACGCTTATTACGGAAAGGCTCTGTCGGCGGACGAAACGCAGCGTTACAAAGCCGATATTGAATTGCAGACAGCCATCCGGCTCGAACCGCAGAATATCACCTATCGTCTTATCTCGGCGGAATTTTACATCCAGTATGGATTATTCAAACGCGCCGAAGGCGAACTGAAAAGACTATTAACCATTTTCCCGAATCAACCCGAAGCCTTGGCTCTGCTCGGCAGTTTGGCGAAGAAATAACAAAACGTAATTCGCAAATTTTAATTCGTGATTTATAATTGCCGCACGGATTTGTGTTCATTTGTCGTGCATCACAAATCAATGTATTTCTTCGTATGAAAAACGCTCTGGCTCAAAAAAAAGGTTTGGACGAAAAACTTTTGCAGACCGCCGCCGCAATTGACGATTTTGAAGGCTGCGCCCGCCCGCACGCTTTGCATATCGCGGTGGTGGCGGAAGCGATTGCCAAAAAATTTTATCTCTCGCCGCACGATTGTCTGATTCTGCGTCAAGCCGCGCTGGTTCACGACCTCGGCGAAATGGTGATGAATCGTAATTATATAAAAGTCAGCCGCGAATTAACCGTCGAAGAACGCGCCGACATGAGAAGGCATCCGGTTATCGGCGAACAGGAGGCGGCAAAACGCGGATTGAACCGCGCCGTCGGGCTGCTCGTCCGCTGGCATCATGAATGGTGGAATGGAATGGGTTATCCTGATGCTCTGGAGCGCGAGCAAATTCCGCTTGTCGCCCGAATTCTGCGCGTCGCCGATTCGTATGTTTCTCTGACCGGCGCGCGTCCGTATCGCGCCGCATTTTCCGAAGTTGACGCGAAAAAATTTTTGACCGAATGGGCAGGAATCGAATTTGACCCGCAAGTTGTTCAAGCATTACTTTCGTTGGAAGAATTAAATTTTTTTAGAGAGGCAAAGAACGAGGAATTATTAACAGGTAAAATATGAAAACAAATCGCTTTCATTTTTCATCTATTACTTATCGCCTATCACTTATTACTTATGTCTGATAAATCTTTTACCGAATCAAAAGGCTGGCTGGCGTTTGAATTAAATATTCTGCGGCGTTTGAAATTCAAAATCGCCGCTTTGCCGACGGGCGGCGAAAAAAATCTGGGCGCGAATTTGAAACGCTGGAACGTCCGCGTTCTGGCAAATGATTTTCTGCATTCCGATTGGATAAATTCATCCGCCGCCATCGAAAACAATGATTTGACGCTTTCCGAAGAAAATATTTCCGCTATTCTGGAAGATGCTTATATTCCGCGTCATCGTCTGCAAAATTTGTCTTTGCGAAATTGGTTCGGCGAAACGGGTGCGTGGTGGTTTGATAACGTCCGGCAGAATATCGAAAAACTCGAATCGACGACGGCGAAAGCGACTGCCTTGAAAATCGGAACGAGCATCGGCGATTACGTTTTGTCATTTTCCGACGAGACGCGCGAGCTTTGCCAGCCGCTTTCGGAAATTTTCAAAAGGCTTTCCGCGATTGAGCCGAAACCGTTTGACAATCATCAAATCAACACTTGCACCAACAAAAAACTCAATGATTTTGTCGCCGAAAATTATGCGGATTTGATGTTTCTGCGACTGCCGCCGCCGCGTCGCTCGTCTCTGAAAAACGCGCTCGGATGGACGGCTTGGCGCGAGGAATGGATTCGCGGCAATGATGATTTTTGGAACGATTCGGAAAAGCTGCAAACGGGCGGATTCGGCGCGCGAATTGAAACCAAAACGCAGTATTTACAGCTTGTCGAAAACATTTTGCAGACCGCTTCGCACATTCCGCAATGGGCAATCGCGCACACGGAAGACGGTTTTATCTCGACGCAGGAAGTAGTCGAAACCATTAACCGCGTCCGGCGCGTCGAAACAATTTTTACAAAAGATTTTTCCGAATTGACCGGAGCGAAAGCCGTTATTATCACTTCATAAAACCGCTCACGGCAAATTTCGGACTAGCGCGGCTTTCCCTTTCTCCGTTATCAATTTTCCGTTATTTTAAGCAAATCTTACTTTTGATTTACTTGCCTGATAACACTCTTTGCACAACACGGAACGTCCGACTTTCGGCTGAAACGGCACGCGGTCGTGTTTGCCGCAATGGTCGCAGATAATCTCGAATCGCGTCGTTCCGTTTTCTGATTGTCCAGCCTTTTTTGAACGGCATTTTGAACAACGCTGCGGCGACGGCATATTGCGCTGGTAAAAAAGTTCCTGTTCTTTTTCGGTAAAAAGAAATATTTCCCTGCATTGCACACATGGAATTTCGACATCCGGCATCACACTTTCCCCTCCAATAAAATAGTTCCGCGCCGAAAGTTTAACACAGAAAAAGTAGAAAGTAATAGGTGATAAGTGATAAATAATTAGTTTGTTCCTCTCGTCCGCCCGTTACTTTTCGTCTGTTACTTTTTACTCAATTCCGCGACGTGATTTCTTACGGTTTCGCCTAAAGTTTCCAGATTATAGCCGCCTTCGAGCGCGGAAACGACGCGCCCGCCGCACGCTTCATTCGCCCATTGCTTAACTGTTTTCGTCATCAAAACAAAATCTTTATCTTCTAATCTTAATTGTCCGAGCGGGTCTGACAAGTGCGCGTCGAATCCGGCGGAAATCATTATCAAATCCGGCTTGAAATTTTTGTGAATGTCTTCGAGCGCATTTTCAAACATTCGCTTTTGCTCGCTCGCCGCCGTCCGCGCTTTGACCGGAACGTTGAGCGTAAAATTCCTGCCGCGACCAAATCCGTTTTCGCCCCGACTTCCCGTTCCCGGATACCAGGGATATTGATGCATCGAGAAAAAGAAAACGGTCGGGTCATCGTAAAAAATTCCCTGCGTGCCGTTGCCGTGATGCACGTCCCAATCGACGATGGCAATCTTTTCGATTTCCTTATATTTGTTTTGCGCGTAACGCGCGGCAATGGCGACATTATTAAAAAGACAAAAACCCATCGCGTGTTCGGCAGTCGCGTGATGACCGGGCGGGCGGCAGACGACAAAAGCGTTATTCGTTTCGCCCGTCATCACCGCATCGACCGCGCGGCAGACTCCACCAGCCGCGTAAAGCGCGGCATCAAACGAATGCATCGAAACAATCGTGTCGGCATCGAGCATCTCCACGCCGTTTTCAAACGCGAGTTCGACGCGCTTGAAATGCTCCTTTGTATGACACGCCTGCACAATCCCTCTGGAAACTTTTTCGGGTATGATTTCAATTAAACTTTCCCATAATTCCGCGTCGTTTTTCAGAGCGTTCATAACGACTTCGTAACGCCTCGGCGTTTCGGGATGCCCGAAACCCGTGTCGTGTTTTTGATAAATCGGATGATGGATAATTGCTGTTTTCATACAAGAAATTTATCACAAAAATTTGCGGGGCGGCGACGGATTATCCAAAAGGAATATAAATCGTATGATTTTATACGTTTTGGTGTTCAAACGTCTATCTTTAAACCGAAATGTCGGCAAAACAGACACTTTTCAGAACTCTAATATCTGGCACGTCGATTGCTGAATGTGTCGGGCAAGAGGTGATTTGTTATGACTACGAAAAATTTGGGAAACAAAATAAAAAAAGCAGGCTTGGTTTTATCGGTAATGTTTGGTCTTTTGGTTTTATCGGGCCTAACCGTCAACGCGCAGTATCGCAATGACGACGATTACAATCACCAGCAGCAACGTGAACAGCGTCAAGCGCAGCGCAACGGCGGCTATTACGGAAACGGCGGCTATAATAATAACGGTTTGTATAGAATAGCCCGTCAAAACGGACTCCAGGATGGTCAATACACAGGCTCGGAGGACGGAAGAAGAAATAAAAGCTATAATCCCCAAAGAGCGGATAATTACGAAAAAGGAACGCATGGTTACGATAGACGATTCGGCAACAAAGAAGCCTATAAACAAGCCTATCGCCAGGCATTTGAAGACGGATATAATCGTGGTTACAGCCAATACAATCGTCGCGGCGGTCGCTACGGCAACAACAATGGCGGGCGCATTCTGCGCGGTATCTTCGGTTACTAATTGCAAATTGAACAAAAAAAGAAAAAGACCGGTTATTGCCGGTCTTTTTCTTTTTCAGATTAAACAGTTTCCTACTGATTAATTAATTGACGCAAAACATACGGCAGAATTCCGCCGTGCCTGTAATAATCGATTTCAATCGGCGTGTCAATTCGCAAAATCAGAGTCGCGTCTTTCCAACTGTCGTCGGCGCGCGTAATCCGCAAAGTGACTTCATGACGCGGTTTAACTTCATTTTCAAGCCCGATTAAATCAAAAGTTTCCGTGCCGTCGAGTTCCAGCGATTGCACGCTTTCGCCTTCTTTAAAC
>JBPCRW010000109.1:0-9328 GCA_050996405.1 Pyrinomonadaceae bacterium
TGCCGTTTTTTCTGCCTTCTTGTAAAGTTATTTTTTCGGCTTCGTTTAGTTTGATAAATTTTTTTCGCATTAAACAACCATACAAGATTTTCAAATATCTATAAAATAATTCTGTCCACTTACTTAAATTCAAATATTTTATAGTTTCAAATTAACGGGCAAAAAGTTAGAATAATTTATCGAAAATGTTTTATATTTGAAGTGCGGGCGATTTTCTCTCTCGCATTTCACTAACTTTATCTGAAAGTATGAACATTTTTGACTAAGGCAAAAATTTTCGCAAATTTGAATCGAACTTGGGAGATAAAAATGGCAAAAAAACAAGTAGCAAAAAATGTGGCAGACAAAAAAACCGAACAATTATTGCAGCAGACAACCGACGGCACAGACCAACCCTTGACAACCAATCAAGGATTAAAAATAAACGATAACCAAAATTCCTTAAAAGCAGGCGAGCGCGGCGCAACCTTGCTGGAAGATTTTATAATGCGCGAGAAAATCACGCATTTTGACCACGAGCGCATTCCCGAACGGGTCGTTCACGCTCGCGGCAGCGCGGCGCACGGCTATTTCGAGCTTTACGAATCAATGGAAAAATATACGAAAGCCGGTTTTTTGACCGACACGAGTCGAAAAACGCCGTTCTTCGTGCGTTTTTCGACCGTCGCGGGTTTTCGCGGCTCGACCGATTTGGCGCGGGACATTCGCGGTTTTGCGGTCAAATTTTATACTGACGAAGGCAATTACGATTTAGTCGGCAACAACGTTCCCGTATTTTTTATACAGGACGCGATAAAATTTCCAGACCTGATTCACTCGGTCAAACCCGAACCGCACAACGAAATTCCGCAGGCGGCTTCGGCGCACGATACGTTTTGGGATTTTATCAGCCTGATGCCCGAATCAATGCACGTCATTATGTGGCTGATGTCGGACAGGGCGATTCCGCGCTCGTTTAGAATGATGGAAGGCTTCGGAGTTCATACATACAGATTTATCGACGAAAAAGGCAAATCAACTTTTGTCAAATTTCACTGGAAACCGCTGCTCGGCGTGCATTCGGTGGCGTGGAACGAGGCGCAGAAAATTTCCGGTTTTGATACGGATTTTCATCGCCGCGATTTGTGGGAAGCGATTGACGCGGGCGCGTTTCCCGAATGGGAATTCGGTGTGCAGATGGTCGCGGAAAAAGACGAACACAAATTCGATTTCGACCTTTTGGACGCGACAAAAATTATTCCCGAAGAATTAGTTCCGGTGCGGAGAATCGGCAAAATGGTTTTGAATCGCAACCCGGACAATTTTTTTGCCGAAACCGAGCAGGTCGCGTTCTGTCCGTCGCACGTCGTTCCGGGAATTGATTTTTCAAACGATCCGCTTTTGCAGGGACGTTTATTTTCGTATCTCGACACGCAGATTTCGCGTCTCGGCGGCGCGAATTTTCACGAAATTCCGATAAATTCGACGGTTGCGCCGATGCACAATAATCAGCGCGACGGACATTTTCGCCACGAAATTAACAAAGGAAAAGCGGCGTATGAACCGAACACGCTCGGCGGCAATTGTCCGTTTCAGGCGATGGTCAAAGACGGCGGTTTTGCGTCGTTTGAAGAAAAAATCGACGGGCGCAAAATCCGCGCGCGCAGCGACAGTTTCCGCGACCATTTCACGCAAGCCGCGCTCTTTTTCAACAGCCAATCCGAATATGAAAAAACTCATATCGTCAATGGCTTTAGTTTTGAATTAGGCAAAGTCGAAGTCAACGCGATTCGTCAAAGAATGGTTTATATTTTGAATCAGATTGACGAAAGTTTAGCTTCGCGTGTCGCCGATAATCTCGGCGTTGAAATTCCCGCGAAACTCGATTTGCCGGTGAATATGGGTTATCCGGCGGACGCGAACCCGGACGATTATCAACCGATTCCGAAGAAAAATACAAAGGTCAAAAAATCCGACGCTCTCTCGATGGCGAACACGGTCAAAGACACGATTAAAACCCGTCAAATCGCGTTTTTAGTTGCAGACGGCTTCGACGGCGGCGATGTCAAACGGATGAAAAACGCGCTCGAAAAAGAAGGCGCGACGGCGAAAATTATCGGGATGAAATCAAAATCGGTCAAAGACGCGGACGGCGGCGAAATGAAAGTTGACCACGCTTTGCGAACGGTCGCTTCGGTTTTGTTCGACGCGGTTTATATTCCGGGCGGCGAAAAAAGCGCGAATGCTTTGAGCGAAGAAGCCGACGCGATTGAGTTTGTCAACGAAGCGTTTCGCCACTGCAAAGCGATTGCCGCGACGGGCGAAGGCGTTAATTTCATCAAAAATGAAACCTACGCCGGACGCGCCGAAAGCGACAAAGCCGTAATTTTAAGCGAGGACGGCGGAAAAGATACGCCGCAAAATTTTATTAACGCGATTGCCCAACATCGCAATTGGGAGAGAGAAACGGCGCGAAAAGTTCCGGCGTAAAATCAACAAAATAAATGCGGAAGCACGCGCGAAGTAAGCCCTTTTGCACACTTACTTCGTGCGTGTTTCTTCAATCATCTCGCAATAATTTTTAGTATTTCATCAATTCCGCTGCCGCTTTTTCCACGTCGTCAATCTGCGGCAGGATAAAATCTTCAAGCTGCGGCGCGTAGCCGACAAATGTATCGGTCGCGCCAACTCTGCGGACGGGCGCGTCTAAATATTCAAAAAGTTCATCGGAAATTCGCGCCGCGATTTCCGCGCCGTAGCCGTAAGAAAGCGAATCTTCGTGCGCGACGATGACGCGAGAAGTTTTCTTGACCGATTCGGCGATGCGTTCCCAATCGTATGGCACGAGGGAGCGCAAATCTATGAGTTCAACTGAAATTCCTTGTTTTTCCAGTCGTTTAGCCGCTTCAAAACTTCTTTGCACCAGCGCGCCGTAAGTAATAATTGTCACGTCCTTGCCTTCGCGCACAACTTTCGCTTTGCCGAACGGAATCATAAATTCCGACGACGGATATTGCGATTTATTATAAATCTGCCGCTATAAATGCTTATGTTCGAGAAATAAAACCGGGTCGTCGCAGCGAATCGCGGTTCGCAGAAGTCCGTTTGCATCGAGCGCGGTTGACGGATAAACAATCATCAAACCGGGCGTGTGCGCGAACAGCGTCGTGCCGGATTGCGAGTGATAAACCGCGCCGCCTTTTAAATATCCGCCGACCGGAACGCGAATAACCAAAGGACATTTCGTATCGCCGTCCGAACGCCAGCGCGTGACGGCAACTTCGTTTCTGATTTGGTGAAACGCCGGAAAAATATAATCGAAAAACTGAATTTCGACGACGGGTTTTAGATTGCGAATCGCCATTCCGACGGCGCGTCCGACAATATTTGCTTCCGCCAGCGGCGAATTAAAAACACGCGCCGCGCCGAATTTTCTTTGCAGATTCGCCGTTACTTTGAACACGCCGCCTTTGCCTTTGACAGTTTCGAGATATTCTTCCCTTGATACGTCCGCCACGTCTTCGCCAAAGACGACGATGCGAACATCGCGCTCCATTTCTTCGTGCAGGCAGCGATTTATCAAATCAACCATCGTTCCCGCGTTGCCCGAAAGTTCCGCGCCTTCTTCGGTGTCGAAATCCTTCGATGTCGGGTCAACGTCAGGCGAAAAAACATTTCTCAAAGCCGTTTCGGGCGCGGGCTGCGGCGCGGCAATCGCAATATCGGCGGCTTCGTTAATCTCTTTATCAACTTCTTTACGCAATTTTTCCAAATCTTCAGACGAAGCGATTCTCTCGTTCATCAAAAACTCCGCAAAGGTTTTTATCGGGTCAATCGCGGCTTCCTTTTGGCGTTCTTCTTCGGGACGATAATTTTTTTCGTCATCCGAAAGCGAGTGCGAATACGGGCGAATAACTTTGGCGTGAATGAACGCCGCGCCTTTTCTTTTTCTGCAAAATTCAACCGCGCGCGCGAATGTTTCGTAACTTTCAAGCGGATTCGTGCCGTCGCAATTTTGAATCAAAAGATTCGGAAAACCGGAAACCAGCTTTGAAATATCGCCGCCCGCCGTGCCGACTTCGACCGGAACTGAAATCGCGTAGCCGTTATCTTCGACGACGAAAATTACCGGCAGTTTCAAATTGCAAGCCGTGTTTAACGCTTCCCAAACTTCGCCTTCGCTCGTCGTGCCGTCGCCGATTGACATATAAACGACTTCGTCGCCTTTGAAACCGGTAACTACATCCTGCAATTCTTTAACGAGCGAAGCGCGATAAGACGCTTCCGCCGCGCCGACCGCGTGAAGTGCCTGTGTTCCGGTGCAGGAAGATTGTGACGGAACATTCAATTTCACGCTGCCCCAGTGCGAAGGCATCTGCCGCCCGTGCGAGTTCGGGTCAACTTCCGCGCCGACCGCCGAATAGAGCATTTCCCGCGCCGTCATTCCTAAGCCGAGCATCAGCGCGCGGTCTCGATAATACGGAAAAAACCAATCGTAAGCCGGTTTCAAAGCCTGCGCCGCCGCAACCAAAACGGCTTCGTGTCCCGCGCCGGAAATTTGAAAAAAGATTTTGTTCTGACCTTTTAACTGAATTTCCTTGTCGTCGATTCTTCGGGAAAGATACATCGTGCGATACATTTTGACGAGCGTTTCCGCGCTCAAACCGCTGTAATTTTTTGCAGCTTTCTTGACCGCGCCGTTCGCCGCTTTGACGTTTTTTTTTGTGTCCTTTTTCGCTTCCCGCGCGACCGATTCGGCGGTTTTAATCGTCGTCTGTTTTTCCGTGAAACCGTCGGCTTCGGTGCGTTTCGGTTTCTCGACAATCTTCGCCGGAGTTTTTGCGGCTGGCGATTTTATATTTCCGGCTTTCTTCGCGGGAGTTTTTTTATTATTACTTTTCTTACTGGTTTTCGCCGCAGTTTCGGCTTTTTTGGTTGCAGTTGCCATTTCGATAATTCCTGGTATAGATAACAATTTTTGATATTCGGATAAAAATATAAAATACCAAAGATGTGAAAAGTGAGCAATTGTAAAGGCTAGTCGGCGAAATCCAAATCGAGCGTCATCCGGTAATCATTCGCCATCGTCGGATGTCCGTTTTTAAGCGAAACTTCGATGCCTTTTTCATAAGTTTCAATAGCTTTTTCGCGCCTTCCGCTCTGCTCGTAAGCCTTTGCCAGCATTCCGTAAGCGTTCCCTTCGTCGTCCGTCCGCGCCAGATAATTTTCGAGCAGCCGGACGACTTCTTCCGGTTTATTCAACTTCTCATATTCCTTTGCCAGACCGAACATTACCATCGTATTGGTCGGTTCGGTTGCCAGCATTTGTTTGAAAACTTCAATTCTGTTTTGCATAGATTTTAAGATACTGAAATTTATCGGAAAAAGAAAATAGAACATGGATGGACACGGATTCGGGCGGATTTACGCGGATAAATTATTGCAGAGGAATCCGTGAAAATCCGCTTTGTCGGCATTTATCCGCGTCCTATTTTTCAGAACAAACGCTGCTGAATCGGTAAAAAAATTTCTTTCTGTTTTTCAATTTTCTCAAATCGCTCGAAACCCAGACGCTTGAAATGTAAATCGAATAATTTCACCGCCGTTTGCCAGCGTTCGGTTTTGCCGCGTCTTTCGTTAAAGTTTTGATGGCGCAGTTTGCCGCCGCGCTCGCGTTTCAAAGCATTCAAAATTTTATCGGCTTTCGTCGGAAGTTTTTCTTTCAATCTCTGCACGAAATATTCTTCAATCGAATCCGAATCGAAATGAATTAAATTGATAAACGCTTTGGTCGCGAAATTATACGGATACGCAGAATTTATTATCGGCTGCCGAGAGGGATTATTTACAAACCACCCAGCAAAGAAAGCTCGATATGCTGAACGTAGAATTATTGCTGCGGCAGAAAATCGCTGAATTTCAAAAAGGAACTGGCGAAGAATATAAGGCAGATTCCGATGTGCAATTAGCTAAGGACGCTTACGAAAAACAAAAACAGGAAAATGCTCTGGAACTTTCTCAATTTGACCGAAACCGAGAACGTGAACAAAAAAGTCAAAACTTTCAAAAAGACGCGAAAAACGCCGCCAACTATAAATCGGTCAACGATAATCTCGACGGCGAGTATGAACAGCTAATTAGAAATGGACGCGAATTAACGACCTACGAGCAGACGCTGCGCGATTTGCAAACAACTTATAAAGATTTGTCACAAGAGGAAAAGAACAATTTGCTGTCGAAAGCCGCGCAGATTGATGCTACTAAACAGGCGCAGGAATCCTACGCGAAATTGCGCGATATTATCGGCGAATCGGTCAGTGCTTTTGCCGACGGCGGTTTCAAAGGACTTTTTGACAGTATCAAAAATCGTTTCAAGCAATTTTTGGAGGAGATGATTACCCAATGGCTGACTTCGGAGATTTTTAAAGTTTTTTCCGGTCAAACTCACGGCGGCGCAATCGGAGGCGCAGCTTCAAGCGCGGGCGGCGGTTTTAATTTAGGCAATATCTTTCAATCAATTTTCGGCGGCGGCGCGGCGACAACATCATCGCGCCCGGCGAGCGGCGTGTTCGGTTCGGGGGCGCAGGGCAATGGAATCTACTCGTTTGCGGGCGGCGGGTCAAACGCTTCGTCGCAAATTCAAAATTTAACCGAAAATTTATCATCAGTCATTAATAAAGAACGCACGGCGACGCTCGAAGCCGGTGCCGTCGCGGGCGGAAACGGAATTTTAGACCAAAAGACGGCTGAAACGGCACTGAATTTTAGCAGCGGCGCGGGCGGCAAGTTCTCGTTCGGGAATTTGGGAAAATCGCTCGGCTCAATTGCTCCGATGCTCGGACTCGGTTTAGGTTCTAGTCTAGGCGGCGGCTCGATGCTCGGCTCGCTGCTGGGAAGCGTCGGCGGACTCGGCGCGGGTGTCGCGCTGGGGATCGGGACCGGAGCGATTACCGCCTCCACGCCGATTATCGGGGGTTTAATCGGGGCATTGGGCGGCACGCTGGCGGCGACCGGAATTCTCGCCGCCGTCGCCGCGCCGCTGCTTATCGGCGCGTGGCTGCTGGGCAGAAATAAACAGCGCAACGCCGACGAAGTGACGCGCACGACTGTTATTAACGACGCGCTTTCGCAAGTGACGGAACTCGTCAAACAGGTGGGGCAGGACAAAACCGACGGGCAATCGGCAATCGCGCAGGCGAATTCGATTCGCGCCAACTACCTGACGCAGGTCGGCGCGCTCAAAGACAGCAAGACGCGCGGCATCGCTCTCAAAGACGTGTCGAGAATTGACAGCCAAATTGTCGCGCTGCAACAGGCGGCGACGGCGCAGGACGCGCGGAAAAACATCGCGGAAAAATGGATTCCGGCGTATGCTTCCGGCACTTATATGGATGCCGGATTCGCTAAGCAATACGGCGAGTTCAAGCGCAGAAACGGAATTTTGCCGGGCGCGTGGACCGGCACAGATACTTTGCCTTCGATGCTCGCGGCGGGCGAAATGGTTTTGAATCCCGCGCAGATTCAAATCGTCAGGCAAAACGCAGGCTTTGACGCATTCGCGGGCGCGGGCATTCCGAACTATCAGCCAAAAATTGAACCGTCTGTGCCGCGCTTTGCCGACGGCGTGAATTTTTCGCCGCCGTCAATTTCTTCGTCGTCTGCAAACAACAATCGAAATGATGCGTCTTTGGTGATTTCGATTGACAAAGTAATAGTTGACGCTGAGGGAATTACGTTTGAAGGCTTGAAATCGAATCGCAATCAACGGGTAATTTTCGCCGGTGTCAAAAACGTCATTAAGAAAAAAGGATGAGAAATTTAACTCAAAATCTTTTAAATACATTAGAACACTGCACCGTTTATGAAACCCTTTATCTCGAACTGGCTGCGGGAACGATTCTGAGGTTTGCGACGGGCGAAGTCGTCATCGGCGGCAACACATATTTGGGCGAGCTAAAAATAACATCGCCTTTGCGGATGAGTTTAACCAAAGCGGCGGACAATATTTCGATGGAAATTTCAAACGTCACGCTCGCGCTCGGTCAGGCTTTGATTTCGCAGCCGCGCGCGCTCGACGGCTCGTTTGCCGTCGTCGGCGCGTATTTCAAAAATAATACGACGGGCGAAGAATTTCACGACGAGAAAATTTGCGGCGAGATTGTCGCATCGCAAATTGACGGCGACAAAATCCTGATTTCGTTTTTGTCGGAAACCGACGCGGCGCGTTATCAGGGCGATTTAATTTCGGAGAAATTTCCGAACGCGGAATTGCAGAGGCAATCCGCCGCCGCGCCCGTCGAAGATTTCCGGCAAGGCGTGATTGACCGCCAGGATATTTTATCGAGAAAAATGTCGCCGCTGACAGATGATTTTCAGCAGGACGGCAGATATTCGCTGCCGGAAATAAGCCTTTGGTGATTACCAAACTTGGAGATTGACTTAGATGGCGCAAGTAAATTACGCGCGACCGGCGCAGGGCGCGACGGCAATAGGAACATCGACAAACGGCGCGGGCTATCCGGTAGCGGCGGCGTTTGACGGCGTTCGCAATACGGCGAATAACTGGGGCGCGGGCGGCGCGTGGCTTTCCCAAAATACGATGTCGATTGCTAATCCCGAAGGCTTGACAGTCGGTTTCGGGCAGACGCGCTACATCAACCAGATAAATCTGTTTTTACTCGCCGACGCGGTTAATTACACGACCGACCCGACGCTTTCAGACACGGGTTCGAGTTATTTAATCACCGCTTTTAAAATTCAGTCTTCAAACGATTCGGGCGCGACGTGGCAGGATGTCGTTTCAGTCACGGGCAACAACCACGTTTGGTATCAATATAATCCGCCGGCTGCCATTGCCTGCACCGGAATGCGCGTTTTGGGAACGGCGATTAGCGGCGATTTCGCGCGGATTGTCGAGTTTGAATGCTGGGGCGATTCGGCGGCGCAGAGCGGCGGAGGCGGAGGCGACACGACCGCGCCGAGTGTTCCCGGCACTCCGACTTTTGCAAGTATTGCGGCTAATTCCTACACGGTCAACTGGACGGCTTCGACCGATGCCGTCGGCGTGACGGGTTACGATTTGCAGCGTTCGACCGATGCTGCTTTTACCGCGCCTACAACCTATAATTTAGGAAATGTGACGACCTACGCGGCAACCGGACTTTCCGCTTCGACTCTGTATTACTGGCGCGTTCGCGCTCACGATTTGGCGGCGAATAATTCGGCGTATTCGGCAAGCGGTTCGCAGGCGACGAGCGCGGGCGCGGATGCGACTCCGCCCGTCATTGACAGTTTTACCAGTCCATCGCAAACACAATCGTCAATCTCGCTGGCTTGGACGGCACACGAT
>JBPCRW010000154.1:0-5243 GCA_050996405.1 Pyrinomonadaceae bacterium
GGCAAGCCTCTGTCAGAAAATAAAATCGTAACTTGGTGCAGAGATTCGGGCGACAGAGACCAGAAATCCCACATCGCCGTCGCGCTTCTGATGTTGGTTTTCGGGTCGCGTTTTTGCGTGTGAATAAAGTCTGGAAATTTGAGCGGGTCGCGCACGAAAAATACCGGCGTGTTGTTGCCCACCAAATCCCAGTTGCCGTCTTCGGTGTAAAACTTCAAAGCGAATCCGCGCACGTCGCGTTCCGCGTCAGCCGCGCCGCGCTCGCCCGCGACGGTCGAAAAACGCGCAATCATCGGCGTTTGTTTGCCGACTTCCGAAAAGACTTTCGCCTTCGAGTATTTTGTAATGTCTTTGGTAATCGTCAGCGTTCCGAACGCGCCCGAACCTTTGGCGTGAACGATTCTTTCGGGAATCCGTTCGCGGTTAAAATTCGCCAGTTTTTCCAACAGATGAAAATCCTGCAAAAGCACGGGACCACGCTCGCCCGCCGTAATCGTGTTTTGATTATCAGCAACGGGAACGCCCGACGATGTTGTCAAAGTTGTGTCTTTTTCTTCAGGTTTTTTGTTTTCTTCACTCATAATTTTTCTCCGAATTTTTTGAATCAGTTCCAAATGTAAATTGAATTTATTTACTGCAATCGGGACATAAACCGCGCAAAGTCAACTCCAGCGATTCGGGTTTGAATTTGGAAAGCCGCGCCGCCGTTTTGACAAGTTCCTTTGGCAATTCTAAATCCATATCAACCAGTTTTCCGCAACTTGTGCAGATGGCGTGGTCGTGCCGCGTCGTTTTGCGGTCAAAACGGCTCGCGCCGCTGCCGAAATTCACTTCCGTAATGTGTCCGGCATCCTTCAAATAACGCAGCGAATTATAAACGGTGGCAAAACTAATCGTCGGCAAAAGCCGTTTCGCCTCGTCAAAAACTTCGTTTGCCGTCAGATGATAATCGGCGTTGCGGATAACCTGTAACACGACTTCGCGCTGCTTGGTCAAACCTGAATTGCTGATTTGTTCATTTACTCGAATCATATCTCAAAGTTAGATTTAGAATAATTCTAAATTATGAATTTGTCAAAGTCGCTTTTGACAATATCGTTCGGGTTAGGAAGAAATTCACCACAGAGGCGTAAGAAAATACAAAATGTAAGAATCAATATTTTCATTTTGCATTTCTCTATGTTCTTTGTGGTGAAAAATATTGTTTTGAATTTATGTCATTTATTCGCTTTATTATCTTCGCTATTACGCGCCTTGAAAATCCGCGAGCCGAATTCAATCGGCGGATGTTTAATGAAATTCAGCGACGAATCCTTGCTGATTTCGACGCTGTTGGCGGAAAGCGTCGTGCCGGTAGCGCGTTCAAAATCGGAGATTGCTTTGTTTAATAAAGTCTGCGCCTGAAGTTCGTTTCCGCGCGCCGTGACGAGTTCGACCTGTCGCTGCAAAACCAGAAAAACGGTCGTCGTTCCGGCGCGAAATTGCCGCTGTTCGCTCTCGTAAAGCTGTTCGGCGGAAGCGCGCGAAGCGGCGGCGGCTTGCAGACGCGCTTCGGATGAACGCAAAGCCTGAAGCGCGTTTCGCACATCGGCTTCGATGGTTTGTTCCTGCTGCGCCTGCTGATTTTTTATCTGGTCACCTTCGGCAAGCGATTTGCCGAGATTCGCTTTTGCAGTTGTGTTTTTAAACGGCAGCGAGATATTGACTCCGACGCGAAATGTTGGGTAATCGGCGGTTGCCAGATTCGACAGAGATTTGAAATATCCGCCGACGAGATTGGGCGGCACGGCGGACGAAATTGAAGCGGCGGTCAGCGGCGGAAAACCGTTTAAAGCCGAAAGCTCGTTGACGCGCTCCGTCAGCGCGGAAGTCGTCGAACTGCCGACGCGCGGCACGGGCGTTCCGGCAAGCCCGTTGCCCGTGTAGCTAGCGACCAAATCAATCTGCGGTTTCGTCAAATCGCGGTAATAACGCTCGTTTATCTGGTTAATTTCGGCGTTGGTTTTAAGCTGCGCGAGTTCCTGCCGATTGGCGAGCGCATCGGTCATCGCGCTGTCGAGCGAAACTTTCGGAACGTCCAGTTCGATTGACGAAACGGGAACTAAAGCGCGTTTCCAAATCGCGTCTGTTCGTTCGGGAAGCATCAGCGTTTTCAAAGTGTTTTCGGCAGTAGTCACGGATTGCTGCGCCGTATAAACATTTTGCTCAAACGTCGTAATCTGCGTGTTGGCGGCGATAATGTCAATCGGCGCGAGAACGCCTTTGGAAACCAGTCGCTGGTTACTTTCAAGCTGAAGGCGCGCCTGTTTGACGGCATCGATCTGCACCTGCAAACTTCGCAGCGCATAGACTAAATCCCAGTATGCCTGCTCGACCTGCGAGATAACGTCAATCGTTTTCTGTCGAAACTGCGCGTCCGTTAAACTTAAGTTTTTCTTGGCGATTTCAATCGTCCGGCGATTATTGTCAAAAAGCCGCCCGCGAAAAAGCGGCTGTGTATAAGTCAAAGTCAAAAGCGTCGGATACTGCGGATTCAGCGTTGTATTTTGGTTGTTGGTAGTCGCCCGCGAGCCGGAATAATCGGCTTGATACAAGCCGCCCGCGAACCGCGAAAAACCCGCCACGCCGAAGCCATTAACTAAACTGTTTTGCGTTACCGAGCCTGTTCCCGCCGCGCCGCCAATGGTCGAAGCCGTCGGTGTCGTGCGCCGTTCGTAATAATTTTGCGAAGAAATTACCGGATCATAAACGCCCCGTGCCGCCCGCAAATCAAACTCCGCCATTTTTACGCTGATTTTTGACGAATCAATATCGTTATTGTTTTGCAGGGCAAGCGTAATTGCTTCTTGAAGCGAAAGCGGAAGCTGGTCGGTGACATCAACGCCGACGCGCTCGGCACTCGGCAGCGGACGAATCGGAGCTTGAAAATTCGGCGCGACCGGCGGCGGATCATCCGGCAAAACAGCGGGAGCGATGCCGGGTGCCGCGCCGACATTTTGTGTCGGTGTTTGATTCGTCACCGCCGGCGTTGTTGTGTTTGCCGCGCCTGGCTGTGTCGTCGTGGTTTGTGTCTGCGTCGTCTGCGTTTGCTGTATTTGATTTTGCTGCGTCGTCTGCGTTTGCTGTGTCTGCTGCGTGGTTTGAGTCCGCTGCTGATTGGGCTGCGCCGTCTGATTTGGCGCGGTCGGCTGCTGCTGCTGCTGGCGGGTTTGCGGCGGCGCGGTTTGCTGCTGGACTTCCGACGGTTGAGTTGGCGGAGGCTGTTGCGGCTGCGTCGTTGGGGGCGGCGTAGTTTGTGACACCGCAATGCTGACTGCAAAGAAAATTACGCATATCGCGCTAAACAATTTCATCGCCAGCGACGACAAGAAAGACTGAAAATTAAACAGATATTTCGGTTGAAGTTTATTCGGCATAACCTTCCTCTTTTGGTTTTGCCGAAGTCTTTTCGGCAGCAGATTTTTTGCGTGTGAAAAGCGTAGCGACATCCGCCAGTTTTTCTTTGATGGGACGAAGTTTTTCTCCGATTCCGCCAAACTTTTCGCTTACACCGCTCCAGATGTGCGATTCCGACGCATCGTCGAACAGCGAATAGAAAACCGGCACGGCTAAGAGCGTCAGCAGCAAACACATTGATTGACCGCCGACGACCAGAATCCCGATTGAGCGATTCGTCGCCGCGCCCGCGCCGCTTCCGATAATCAGCGGAATCATTCCCGCCACGAGCGCGATGGTCGTCATTAAGATTGGTCGCAAACGGTCGCGGTTTGCCTGAATAATCGCGTCATAGCGATTCATTCCGTATTCGCGCAAAGTGTTTGTATGGTCAATCTGCAAAATCGCGTTTTTCTTGACGATACCGAACAGCAGCAGAATGCCGAGCGCGGAAAAAATGTTCAAAGTTTGTCCGGCAATTGCCGTCGAAATCAGCGCGAACGGAATCGAAAGCGGAAGGGTCAGCAAAATCGTCACTGGATGAATAAACGATTCAAACTGCGCCGCCAAAATCAGATACATAAACACGAACGAGAGCAGAAACGCATATAAAAACGATTGATACGCGCGCTGCAATTCCTTTGACGTTCCGGTTACGCCCGTCGTATATTCCGACGGCAGATTCAATTGTTTAACATAGCCCTGAAGTTTTGCCAACGCGTCGGATTCCGACGAATTCGGCTTTAGACTGGCAGAAACCGTGACCTGCCGCTGACGATTCAGACGACTGATTGAAGCCGGAGCTAAACCGTCTTCGAGTTTGACCAGTTTATCCAGACTTATCGTGTCGCCGCTGCCAGAGGCGACCGTAAAATATTTAAAACTGTCGCGCGTCCGGCGATATTGTTCGTCGGCTTGCAAAACGACATCATACTGCTTGTTGTTCTGGCTGAACGTGCTGACGCGCTGACCGGCGGCGAGCGTGTTCAGAGCCTGCGCGATGTCGCCCGCTTTGACGTTTAAATCCGCCGCCTTCGCGCGGTCGATAATAACGTGAATCTCCGGCGTTCCGACATCAATCGAACTATCAGGCGAAACGAAAGTCGGGTCTTGCTTCATCTTCTCGACTAACTCGTTGGAGTAATCGGTTAGTTTCTGCATATCCGGTCCCGAAATGTAATAGCCGATTCCCGAACCGCCGCGCCCCAAACCGAGACTGCCTGAAAGCGAAGACTGGGCGGACGCGCTGATTTGATAATCCTTCGACGAATATTTTTTGATGATGCCGCGCGTTTTATTGATTAAATCGGCTTGCGAAAACTGGCGGTCGGCGACCGGCAGGAGACTGACGTTAATCGAACCGTTATTTGAACCCGACCCGCGCCCAAAGCCTGCCAAAACTAGAGTATTCTGCACGCCCGGAACTTGCTCACGGATGTCGCGGGCGATACGGTCTAAAATACTTTGCGTGGCGGACAGCGAAGTTCCTTGCGGACCTTTCAAATTTACCGAAAACGCCGATTCGTCTTCGTCGGGCAAAAACGCCATTCCGACATATTTGAAAAGCGGATAAATCGAAGCGACAACAATGATGCAGAGCAACACAATCAGCCAGCGATGCGCCATCGAAAATTTTAAAAGCCAAGTATATGTGCCGTCAATTTTGCGGTAAAACCACGAGTCTTTTGATTCGTTAATCTCGTGTCCAGAGTCCAAAGTCTTGAGTCCTTTCCGTTCTGCTTCCGTGCCTTCCGCCGTTTCGCCATCGCTGATTTCTCGAAACTTTTCTTCCGACTCTGGACTCTGGA
>JBPCRW010000221.1:0-3622 GCA_050996405.1 Pyrinomonadaceae bacterium
GAAAGATTCTCGCCGTCAAAGGCATCGGCGGCTTTCATCTCGTTTGCGATGCTTTGAATTTAGAAGCGGTTGAAACCTTGCGAAAACGAAAATATCGGGAAGATAAACCGTTTGCGCTGATGGCAAATTCAGTTGAAACAATCGAAAAATACTGTTTCGTTTCGCGGGCGGAAAAGGATTTGCTGCTCTCGAAAGAGCGTCCGATTGTTCTGCTCGAAAAAAAAACGAGCGTGGAAATTCCCGAAGCAATCGCGCCGAAAATAAATTCTTTGGGTTTCATGCTGCCTTACGCGCCACTGCATTTTTTGCTTTTGGAAAATTTGGAAAAACCACTGGTGATGACGAGCGCGAATTTGTCCGACGAGCCGATTTGTTTTGAAGACGAAGACGCGAACGAGCGTCTGAAAACCATTGCCGATTATTTTTTGCTGCATAATCGCCGCATTCATATTCGCACGGATGATTCGGTTGCGCGCGTGTTCAGGTCAGAACCGCCTGCGTTAGCGGGTGGGTCAAATGTTGTCCAACACGCATCCGAATCAACGGCGAACCCGCCCGCTAACGCAGGCGATTCTGACAAAATCGTGCTGCGTCGTTCGCGCGGACACGCGCCCGCGCCGGTGAAAACTTCTTTCAAATTCGAGAAACAAATCTTGGCGTGCGGCGCGGAACTGAAAAATACTTTTTGTTTAACGAAAGATAATTACGCTTTTCTATCGCATCACATCGGCGATTTGGAAAACTTGGAAACTTTAAAATCTTTTACCGACGGCATCGAGCATTACAAAAAACTTTTTAATTTACAGCCGGAAATTATCGCGTATGATTTGCATCCCGAATATCTTTCGACGAAATACGCGCTCGCGCTCGAAGATGAAAATATCGAAACAAAAATCGGCGTTCAACATCATCACGCGCATATCGCAAGCTGTCTGGCGGACAACAACGCGGAAGGCGAAGTTATCGGCGCGGCGTTTGACGGAACTGGTTTTGGAACGGACGGAAAAATCTGGGGCGGAGAATTTTTTGTTGCCGATTTTAAATATGCGGAAAGAATCGCGCATCTCGAATATATTCCGCTGGCGGGCGGCGCGAAAGCGATTCGTCAACCGTGGCGAATCGCGGCGGCTTATTTGCAAAAAACCTTCGGCGACGAGTTTTTAGAATTAGATTTGCCGTTTGTTCAAAATCTAAATCTGCGCGAATGGAAAACTTTAAAAAGTATGATTGCGGCTGGCGCGAATTGCCCGCAAACTTCGAGTATGGGCAGGCTTTTTGATGCCGTTTCGTCGCTTTTGTGTTTGCGAAATTCGGTCAATTACGAAGGTCAGGCGGCGATTGAACTCGAAGCGATTGCCGACAGCCGCGCAACAAAAAGCTATGAATTTGAAGTAGATGAGAGTAGAATAATAAAAAGCGAAACGGTTATTAAAAAAGCGGTTGAAGATTTGCTTAACGGAGTTTCCGAACAGGAAGTTTCGGCAAAATTTCATCTCGCGGTCGTAAATTTGATTGCAAATGTCGCAAGGCAAATTCGGGTTGAAAGAAATTTGAACCGTGTCGCGCTGTCGGGCGGAGTTTTTCAAAATATGTTTCTGCTCGAAAGAGTTTGCCGCCGGCTTAAAGAAGACGGTTTTGAAGTTTTGACGCACAGCCGCGTGCCGGCAAATGACGGCGGAATTTCGCTCGGACAAGCGGCGATTGCCAACGCGAAATGTCAGAACCGCCTGCGTTAGCGGGCGGGTTCGCGGTTAGTTCAAAGTTCAAGGCTTAAGGTTCAAAGTCAAATCAGTCTTCAACCTTGAACTTGAAACCTATTATAATAACCCGCCCGCTGACGCGAGGCGGTTCTGACAAGGAGATTTATGTGTTTAGCGATACCGGGAAAGATTGTCGAAATTGTTGACGCGGAAAATTTTATCGCCAAAGTCGAAATCGGCGGCGTGCGGCGCGGCGTGAATATCGGAATGCTCGACGATTTGAAAATCGGCGATTACGTGCTGGTTCACGTCGGTTTTGCGATGAGCAAAGTTGACGAAAAGGAAGCCGAAGAAACTCTGCGGACGTTGCAGGAACTGGGTTCTTATCAGGAAGAATTTGAACAGTTTCAGACGGCGATAGACTAGTGCTAAATGCTAAACGGCAAGCGGTAAGTTTTAATTCTTCCGCTTACCGTTTAGCACTTACCACTTACCATTAAATATGACCAAACCAATTGAAGATTTTTCGCAGTCGTTTTATCCGTTTCTGCACGAGGAAAATGAAAAGCCGCAGGAGTTGTTGGAAGAACTGCGTTTTTCGCTGGTGGAGAAAGCGCGTGAAGGAATCGAAACCAAGCAGAAGTTTTTTGAGGAAAACGCGGACGAAATGTTAAAGGCTTCGCTGGAATTAGCAAAAGCATTTTATCGAGGAAACAAAATGCTCGTCTGCGGCAACGGCGGTTCGGCAACCGACGCGCAGCACGTCGCAGTGGAATTTATGCACCCGATAACCGTTGGGCGCAAGGCACTTCCGGCGATTTGTCTGAACAACGATATGGCGATGATTACAGCCGTCGCCAATGATGTCAGCTTTGCCGATGTCTATGTGCGGCAGATTATCGCGCTCGGCAAAGAAGGCGATGCCTTTGTCGCGCTTTCGACCAGCGGCAATTCGGAGAATCTGCTGCACGCTTTTAAAACGGCGCGGAAAATGAAACTTTTAACAATCGGTTTGACGGGCAACGACGGCGGCAGAATGGCGGAGATGAAACGGGAAAATTTAATTGATTTTTGTTTTATCGTGCCGACTTCGAGCATCCACCGCATACAGGAATCGCACGTCGCGTTTTACCATATTTTGTGGGATATGGTTCACGAGTTTTTTCAACATAAATCCCTCTTGTCAGAACCGCCTGCGTAAGCGGGCGGGTTGTTGTCAGAACCGCCTGCGTCAGCGGGCGGGTTGTTGTCAGAGAACATCTGCGTCAGCGGGCGGATAAAATTTACATTATGTGGAACGATACAGACATTCCATTAGCTTATTTGATTACATTTCGTTGTTACGGAAGTTGGCTGCACGGCGACGAACGCGGCTCGGTTGACCGCTTTAATAATCAATACGAATCGCCTCATATCGCGCCGAATAAAGTTTGGCAGGAATACAGCGCGCAGCAACTTAAGAGTGAAGTTGTCATTTTAAATTCAAAACAAAGAAAAGCGGCAGAAGAAGCTATCCGTGAAGTTTGTGATTACCGAAATTGGTTTCTTCGGGCAATAAATGTGCGGACAAATCACGTTCACACGGTCATTTCAATCGGGGCGGCAAAACCCGAACGCGCTCTAAATGATTTCAAATCATACGCGACACGAAGAATGCGGAAAAACGGCTGCTGGCTTTCGGAAAATACGCCTTGGGCGGATAGAGGAAGTAAGCTGCGTTTGTGGAATGAGCGAAGTATTGATCTGGCGATTGATTATGTGATTAACGGGCAAGGCGACGAATTGCCGAAGTTTGATTAAAGGATTGAGAGGCTTTACCCGCCCGCTTACGCGAGGCGGTTCTGACAAGAAAACCCGCCCGCTTACGCAGGCGGTTCTGACAGGAGGCGGTATGAAATACATTGACGAATACAGGCAGAGCG
>JBPCRW010000229.1:0-6317 GCA_050996405.1 Pyrinomonadaceae bacterium
CAATAACATTAGTGTTGAGATTTATCACTCGCGGCTTCAATATCTACATCGTTCCGAAAGACACCGGCGCGTGATTGATGATTTTAAACAAGAAGGCTCGGCGGCGATTTTGATAGCGACGCAGGTTGCCGAAATGTCTCTGGATTTGTCGGCGGATTTACTGATAACGGACATTGCACCGATTCCTTCGCTGATTCAAAGAATGGGAAGACTCAATCGTCGTCTGAATCCGAAAACCGAAAAACATCTGCGAGAGATTAAACCGGCTTTAGTCAAACTCTTGCCGGAAGATAAACAAAATTCTTTGCCCTACGAATTAGAAGAACTTAAAACCGCCGGAGATTGGATTTCAAAACTTCAAAAAGACTTCGGCGATGCATTGAGTCAAAAGAATTTAGCAGACTGTTTTGCCGAATTCAGCGATGAGCGCGAATTCGATATTCAAAGAGCGGAAGAACGTGCCGTTTTCTTTTCCGGTTTGTGGCAGACGCGACCCGGAATGACCAGAGGGGAAGGCTACACAATCAGCGTGATTCTTGAAGATGACCGTGCGGCTTGGAAAAAAGAATACGACGCGAAAGAACCTGACCGCGATTGGCTCAGGCGACACGAAGTTGCCATTCCAATCAAAAACGAAATTTTCAAATGGGAAGTTTTTGGCGGTCTGCGCGTTGCCGGAAATGAATTTATCGCTTACGACTATGATGAAAAAACACGCGAAGGAACGGGAGCAAAATGGCGAAAATAAAATCCGAATATAAATTACCGAATCCGTTAGTGTATCGGCTCAGTAATCCGAATTACACGATTTATCACCGCGCCGCGCTCGGCGGTTTAGCTTCGACGATTAAAGCGTGGGGCGATAATCAGCCGCAAGGAATCACCGCCCAAGCCCGGCGCGACGAAGTTGTTTTGAGTTGGGACGACGAGAAATTAACCGACCAGGACTTTTTGCGGATATTGATTGAAAATTCATTCAAACTTGACGTGGAAACAAAACTGATTGATTTGCCCGGACAACGAATCGGCGCAAACCGCGATGACTTGCGGCTGGCAGTTCATAATGGAATTACGGCAACTTTTCTGCAACACCCGAAGATGCGTTTAGGTGAAAAAGGCTCACGTAAAACGGAACTAAAAACAGCCGACGAAGAATCGGGCAGTTTCATTAGCTACAAAGCAATTGACAGTTTCGCACACCAAAAAGCGCAAAAAACGGGATTACTTGATGAAAAGTTAAAAGGTAATTTGCCGGAAGTAGCGGCAATTCAGCAATGGATTGTTCCGGGCGTAGCAGGCGGAGCGGATGAATTGTTTATGCCGACAGAAGAAGTAATTTTGTTATTGTTTCTGATGGTCGGAAGCGTCGTTTTTCATCTTCGTCCGCGCACTTTTAAAGAAAAAGCCCAAGCCTGTTTAATTGTGCCGGATGTGATTGACCTTACAGCTTTTGCGAAAGCCGTTTCATACATCAACGCACAAAATAAGGATTTTGAACGATTCAGCAACAGTTATCTAGGGCGCGTCGTTGGCGGCGCGGAAGAAGCGGCGTTACGTTTTCTACTTGATTTACAAGCCGACAATTTAATTCACAAGGAAAGAAAAAGCGTGAACGGTTGCTATGTGATAGCAATGGGAAAAGTCGCCTGGGATAAAAATCAAGTGAATCGAAGCATCATTGCCAGAGTTCGCGGAGATTATGAAGAAATAAATATTTTCATCGCCGCCCGGCAGTATTTGGGAAAAAGTAAAGTTATCAAAACCGAGAAAGGCGATAGTTTTGTCATACCGTCGAGTCCGATTCCCGAACTCGTGGCGGCAAACTTGGCGGCTGAACGACATTGGTGTTTTGGTTTCAAAACATTGGTGAGCGAGAAAAAAGATTTTGAACGTATGTTTTATTCAATAGGAGGGTTAAGAAAAATGAAAGATGAAATAAAAGATTTTGATGACCGCGCTGTGATAGATGTATTTCACGAAGCGTGGAAATTCACGATGAGAAATTTATATGACCGCGCCGAGTCTCGAAATTCAAATGAAAGCACAGACTTGGATTCAAGACGTGAACGAATTCGTAATGAAGTTTTACGCGCCAAAACTGCGGATGCCTTATCAAGTTGGTTTTTGCGTTTTTGCGCTGATGCCACCAAAGGCGGTTCACTTCCGGCAATGCGTAAAAACGGCGAAAGAATTCGCAAGTTTATTTTCAATCCGCGCAATTTCGAGCGTTTTCAAAACCTTTGCCTGTTTGCTTTAGTCAGCTACGCAGGTAAAGAAACCGCAACCGCTAACCAACTACAAACACAAGGAGAAAACTAAAATTATGGCAACCAATTATCTTTACGGCACAATTCTGACAGGCGAAGCCGTTGCCGCCAATAATCGCGGCGACAACATCGGCAACACGACGACTTTGCAAAAAGTTTTTCATCAAGACGACGTTCACACCAGCGTTTCGGCGGAAGCGATTCGTTTTGCGATACGTTACCGCTTTCAACTTGAAGGCTTAAACATCAATCGCTCTTACGACGGAGAACTCGGCAAACTTTTTTACGAAGACGAAAAACGCACCGCTTGGAATCCAAACGGCGAAGTATTTATAGACGATGACTTGATGGGTTTTATGGATGCCGCCGCCGCGCAAAATGAAAAAGAAGATGAAGAAGCGGCAAGTGTTGACGAAACAATTCCGGTAGAAACAAAGCCGAAAACCAAAGCTAAACCAAAAGGAAAAACGACTAAACGCCCAAGTCCTCTCGCTATTGGTCGCGCTGTGAGTTTGCGCCCGTATCGCGGCGAACTTTCCTTCAATGCTGTCAGCGGCGAAAAGGTGAAAGGAAAACTTTCGCTTTATAACGCCGAAATGCACACCACCGAATATCAATACTCTTTCGGTCTGAATTTGGATGACGTTATCAAAAAGGAAAATATCGGACACTTAATTGACGCGATTGTTGACCCGCCGCAAGTTGCCGGAAATCACGCTCGATTCGCGTATGATTTTTCGCCGGACTCAATTGTTTTGCGTGTTACAAACGCTCATTCGTCAAAAATTCAAAACTGCTTTGAACACGATGAAGACAACCGGACCTTTACGGTTGCGAAACTTATCAAGCGCGTTGAGAGCAAAGACATTGCGCCGGACGAGATTATTATCGGCGGTGAAATCGCCGCTACCGCCGAAGGAAAAAAACTAAAAGAGCTCGGCGTATCCGTTTTTAATGGCATTCAAGCGGCGGCGGGCGAAGCAAAAAATCGAATTGCCCAAAAACTCGACAAGTCTGAAAACTTGAATCGTAACGGAGGCTAAATCAATGATAATTCTGCACATTGAAACGCCATACGCCAGTTTTCGCAAATCGTTTGCGCGGTCGTTTGCGGAAAGTTACAGTTTGCCGCCGCCTTCGACAATTTACGGAATGCTGCTGTCGCTCGTTGGCGAACATTTTCGGAAACGACACGAAGGCGTTCGACTTGCTTTCGCTTATAAACAAATGCCGCGCATTGCGACGACTATTCGCAAATTAAGCCGGTATAAATACGGCATTCCAAGCAAACAATCTTCGCTTGGCAACGCACCGGATTTTATTGAAACGCTTTGCAATATCGAGTTTTTGTGCTGGATTGATTCCGCGCAGGAAAAACCCGATAAAAATGGCGATACGAAAGGCGCGAATCTGGAGCAGCGATTATTAACGGCTCTACAAAATCCGCAAGACATCACGCGGCGCGGCATTGTCTGTCTTGGGTTAAGCGACGATGCCGTTAATGATGTAAGTTTATGCGAAACGATTGAAGAAAATTGGCATCGTCTCCTGCCGGACGGAAATATTGGACTGCCGCTAATAGATGAAAATTCACAAAAGCCAATCTCTTGGCATCGTCTTTTACCAAATGATAAAGGTTCGCTTGAACTGCCTGTTTGGGCAGACCACGTTAAAGGGTTCAATACTCGCTGGCAAAGATACGACCTCGAAAAAGAAGCACCTGAAATGATTCTTCCGCCAGATTCCGGCGAATGGCGATGGACGAAAATTGTTGACCCGCGAAAATAGTAACTCCCTTGATGCCGTGCGGCGATTTTTGAAATTTTATTATCTGGAGAAAATCAAATGAATACTCTGTTGGCTGTTCATTCGCTGCACGCTTTGGCTTATTGCGAACGATTGTTTTTTCTTGAAGAAGTCGAACAAATGAAGGTTGCCGACGAGCGTGTTTATGCCGGGCGGACTTTGCACGTTGAGATTGAACGCGACGAAGACGAAGATGAAATTTTAACGCTCAAACTTGAATCGGAAACTTACGGTTTAGTCGGTAAAGTTGACTGCATCCGGCGGCGGAGTGGGCAGATTATTCCGTATGAGCATAAACGCGGGCGTTCGGCTCGCGGCGCGGATGGCACGGCGGAAACGTGGGGAAGCGACCGCATTCAGATTATCGCTTATTGTCTGCTTGTCGAAGAACATTCGGGCAGAGAAATTACGGAAGGGCGCGTTCGTTATCACGCCGACAATGTGATGGTGCGCGTCGCCATTGACGAACAGGCGCGGGCGGATTTTCAAGATTCGTTAAATCGCGCGAGAGAACTGCAAACGAATATCGAACGTCCGCCGGTGACACCAAATGAACGATTGTGCGTTAAATGTTCGCTCGCTCCGGTTTGTCTGCCGGAAGAGGCGCGGCTTGCCGAAACGCTCTTACAGATTGAAGACGGCGCGGCAAATCATCCGGCTCACATTCTCACCAAAAACGAAGATATTTCGGGAAACGCGGAAATCGCGCTTGAACATCAGCCGCTGCGATTATTTCCCGCCGATGATGACCGCCGCATTCTGCACGTTTTAACCAACGGCGCGAAAGTCGGGCGCAAAGGCGATCGGCTTGAAATCTGGTCGCCGGAAACCGATGAAAAAGAACATTATCCGGTGCAGGAAATCGGGCAAGTCGTCATTCACGGTTTCGCGCAAATCACAACGCAAGCCTTGCGTTTGTGTGCCGACCGCAATCTCGGCGTTCACTGGATTGGCGGCGGCGGACGCTATATGGGCGCGTGGACAAGCGGGCAAGGCTCTGTTCAAAGGAGAATCCGGCAGTATCAGGCGTTAATTAATCCCGATTTTTGTTTGAGTTTGGCGAAAAGATTAGCCGAAGCGAAAGTGCGCGGACAACTCGGTTTTCTGCTGCGGGCGAGCCGTGAATCGGGGCGCGAAATCGAAGATGTCAAATCATCAATTTCAAACATCCGCAAACTGCTTTCGCCGCTTAATCGCGCGGAAAGTTCCGACAGGTTGCGCGGTTACGAAGGAAGCGTAGGCGCGGCATATTTCAAAGCTCTGCCGCATTTAATCAAACCGGAAATCGGCGACGCGATGCGTCCCGACGGTAGAAACCGCCGCCCGCCGAAAGACCGCTGCAACGCGCTTCTCTCATATGGTTACGCGCTGCTTCTCAAAGATATTACTAATGCGATTTTAGTTGTCGGACTCGACCCATGTCTGGGTTTTTATCACACGCCGCGTTCGCAATCCGCTCCGCTCGCTTTAGATTTAATGGAGTTGTTTCGGGTGATGCTGGTGGATTTGCCTGTCATCGCTTCAATCAATCGCCGCCAGTGGGATAAAACGGAAGATTTCACGATTGCCGGAAAACAAGTCTGGCTTTCGGACAAGGGACGCAAAAAATTTATCCAAATCTACGAACGCCGCAAAGCCGACCAATGGAAACATCCGGTCATCGGTTATTCGCTCTCGTATTCGCGTTTAATTGAATTGGAAGTTCGGCTGCTCGAAAAGGAATGGACGGACAAACTTTCTTCGACCATAACTACACTTGAGCCGCGCGGATTGTTTGCGCGAATGAGAATGCGGTAGGAATACTAAAATATTATGGCTGATAAACAATGGTATGTTATCTGTTACGATATAACTGAACCGGCGAGATGGCGAAAAGTTTATAAACGCCTGCACGGTTACGGCAGACGACTTCAATATTCAATTTTCCGCTGTCGTTTGACGAAACTTGAGATGGAGAAATTGCGCTGGGAGTTGGAAAAAGACTTGACTGCCGAAGACAAGTTGTTAATTTTAAACGTCTGCGATAAGTGCGAACAAAAAACGCTGTCGCTCAATCGTCCCGAATCTTGGACGGAAGCCGACAAAAGATTCGATTTCGCCTGAATTTGCCGCCGCAAAAAAATTTTCGCCGGAAATCGAATTCAAGCATCTCCCGATGTTCGGCGGTTGTTGTTTGAAAACTTAATAAAAATCCTTTATTTACCGGATGAAAACGTGAAAATTAAGTTTTAAGATGCTTGATAC
>JBPCRW010000299.1:0-2902 GCA_050996405.1 Pyrinomonadaceae bacterium
TGGCGCGTTTCCGGCACGCACGACCGGCTGCTCGGCGCGCTCGCGCTGCTGTTGGCGGGAATTGCCGGAAACGTGACTGACCGTTTGCGGCTTGGCTTCGTGATTGATTTTATAGACGTGCAGTTCGGCTCGTGGCATTACCCGACTTTTAACGTCGCGGACGCGGCAATCTGCGTCGGCGCGGGGCTTTTGATTTTGGATATGGTTCTTTCGGGAAGAAGACAGAAGACAGAAGACAGAAGACAGAAGACAGAAAACAAAAGCCATTAAAATTAGTATGTTTGCGCAAAAGTTTGAAGATGTTGAAATCTGGAGAAAGGCGCACACTTTTGTTTTGAAAATTTATCGTCTGACGGAAGGTTTTCCAAAACACGAATTGTTTGGATTAACTTCTCAATTGCGACGGGCGGCAATTTCAGTTCCGGCTAATTTTGCCGAAGGCTTTAAGAAAATGAGCAAAGCCGACAAACTAAGATTTTATAACATCGCGCAAGGCTCTTTGGAAGAATGTCGCTATTATTTAATCTTGACTCAAGATTTGAATTATGGCGAAGTTAAGGAATTAAAGGTTAATGCGGAAGAAATTAGTAAGATGCTTAATGGTTATATGCAAAGGATACGAAATGATAAATAAAATTATCCTTGACATCTACCACCCGTCTTCTGTCTTCTAACTTCTGACTTCTCAAATTATATGTATCCAGAAATTTTTCGCATTGGTAATTTTCCGATAAATACTTACGGCGTTTTGCTTGCCTTCGGGATGCTGCTCGCGCTCGTCGTCGCCTCTAAACTTGCGGCGCGCGACGGAATTCCGCGCGACCGCGTTTATGATTTGGGTTTGTGGACGATTATCGGCGGGCTTATCGGTTCAAAGATTTTAATGCTTTTCACCGATGACAGCGTAAATTTTTTCTCGTTTGATTTTCTGCGCTCCGGCGGCGTTTATTACGGCGGATTTATCGGCGGATTTCTAACGCTTTTCGCGCTGATTCATTATTACAAACTTAGTTTCTGGAAAGTGGCGGACGCTTTCGCGCCCGGCGTCGCGCTCGGACAATTTTTCGGGCGGCAAGGCTGTTTTTCCGCCGGATGCTGCTGGGGAAAGGAAACGCATTTGCCGTGGGCGGTGCATTTTACCGAAGCCGGACACGAAAATACGGGCGTGCCGATTTATCACGCCGACGGCAGCAATATGTTTCTGCACCCGACGCAGCTTTACGAATCTTTTGCGATGCTCGCCGTTTTCGCCATTTTATTTTACCTGCACCGGCATAAAAGATTTAACGGGCAAGTTCTTATCGCTTATATGATTTTATATTCGATTGTTCGTTTTGTAATTGAATTTTTCCGCGACGA
Source organism: Pyrinomonadaceae bacterium (assembly GCA_050996405.1). Taxonomy (GTDB): domain Bacteria; phylum Acidobacteriota; class Blastocatellia; order Pyrinomonadales; family Pyrinomonadaceae; genus JBPCRW01. The sequence goes on from JBPCRW010000299.1 coordinate 1,360, forward strand.
CCCGCGCGGAAATATGTTCGGATTAACGGATTTGACCGGACTTTCAACTTCGCAGATTATCAGTTTAATCGTCGCGGCGTGCGCGGTAATTTTTATGATTATACGGCTGCGGAAAGCTCAAAATCCCGAATCTAAAATCCAAAGTCATTTTGAATAATTATGATTCCGAACGAGGACGAAGAAAATTCATCCTTCATCCTTCATCCTTCATCTTTTGACATCGGGAAACGGCTCGATGTTTTTTTGTCCGAAAAAATCGAAGATTGGTCGCGCGTGCGCCTGCAAAAACTGATTGACGACGGCAATGTTTTAGTTAATCAGAAACCGTCGAAATCATCGTATAAACTGCGCGGCGGCGAGCAAATCGAAGTCGAACTGACGAAAGATTCGATTGAAAAATTCGAGCCGCAAAATATTCCGCTCGATATTATTTACGAGGATGAATTTTTAGCCGTCATCAATAAGCCTGCCGGTATGGTCGTGCATCCGGGCGCGGGCGTTTCAGGCGGGACGCTGGCGAATGCGATTGCTTTTCATTTCAAATTTCAAATTCCAGATGCCAGATTAGAATCCGAAATTCAAAATCCAAAATCTGGAATCTGGAATCTGGAATCTGGAATAAACAATCGCATCGGCATCGTTCACCGGCTTGATAAAAACACATCGGATTTGATTGTCGTCGCCAAAAATGAATCGGTTCACGAAAATTTGAGCCGTCAATTCGGCAAGCGTGCGGTCTCTAAAAATTACGTCGCGCTAGTTCACGGGCGGATTGAAACGCAAATCGGCAAAATCGAAACGTCAATCGGGCGCGACGCGCGCCAGCGCACGAAAATGGCAGTTTTCAAAACGGGACGCGAAGCCTTAACATTGTGGAAAGCGCGGCAGAAATTCGATAAATTCACCTTGCTCGATGTTGAAATTAAAACCGGCAGAACGCATCAAATTCGCGTGCATCTGGCTTCGATAAATCACGGAATCGTTGGCGACGAAACTTATAACGCGGGACGCGACAAAACCGTCGCGGACGCGAAAATCCGGCAGGCGATTCAAGGCTTAAATCGTTTTTTTCTGCACGCCGAAAGGCTTTCTTTCACGCATCCGAAAACATTAGAGAAAATGAATTTCGTTGCGCCTTTGCCGCCGGAATTGACAGATTTTCTTAAATTGATTTAATTTTTCTATTGTTTCTAAAATAATTTAAAAGCTGAAATTTTTGCGGTTCATTTAAAAATGAAATTACAATTTTGCACAAACGAAACGGAAGCGGAAAGCGGAAAACAGAGAACAAAAGCGAAAAAGATTTGCCCGATTTTTGCATTTTTATTTTTTACTTTTGCCTTGAATCTTTCGGCGCAAACGGCGAAAGATTATGCGGCTTACGTCAATCCGTTTATCGGCACGGGCGCGCACGGACATACTTTTCCGGGCGCGACAGTTCCGTTCGGCGCGGTGCAATTATCGCCCGACACGCGCGTTGACGATTGGGACGGCTCAAGCGGTTATCATTATTCGGATTCAGTAATTTACGGTTTTTCGCACA
>JBPCRW010000044.1:0-20077 GCA_050996405.1 Pyrinomonadaceae bacterium
AGAGAAAGCGGATACCAAAAATGGGACGGATTGGATAAAAAGTGGAGAGGTTTTAAAATTGCTAAAAATAAGACTTTTAATTGCAACAATTATAACTATCTTTGAGTCCGACCTCCGGCATTTTCACTAACTTTTCTAAAACTCTATAATTTAACTGAATAGCTTTATCTACAATAATTAACCCTTTCAAGGTTGTTTTGCTCTGCGTTTATATTTCACACTTTTTGCGCCTCAGAGTAGATAGAAAGCGGAGAGTTTTATACAATATCTTTTGATTAGCATTTCTTAAAATTGAAGAGGGTGTAAAAAAATGAAAATACAATTTTTTTTAATATTTTCTTTATTCACAGTTTTCGTCGTCAGCGCGCCGGCACAAAGTTCAATCGAACAAACCCTACAAAACGCGCGCGATAGATTTTCAGATATAAAAAATCGTTCAATTGAACTGGAACGAATTGAGCGCGAGGCTCATAAACAAACGCCGCCGCGCGAGAACAACGCGACTAAATTTCCTGAGATTAAAGAAGATTTTGAGCAGATTCAGAAGTTAAACGACAATCTTTTCCAATTAAACGCCGCCCGCGCGCCGCTAAATTACGCTGATGTTTTAAAATTGGCATCGGAAATAAATCACAGAGCCGCGCGGCTTAAATCGAATTTGTTTTCAACCGAACCCGATGAGCAGAAAGACGCGAAAAACAAACAGCAGATTATCGAGCAGCCGGACATAAAAATCCTGCTCGGCACTTTAGACAAATCCATTAGCAGTTTTGTTCACAGCGCGATTTTTCAAAATAAAAATGTCGTCAATTCGCAGGATTTGCTGAAGGCTCAAAACGATTTGGAAACAGTCATCAAAGTCAGTTTTTCGGTCAAAGAGAAAGCGAAAAAAACGGATCGGAAAGATTAAAAGATAATGTCCGCCGTAAGTTATGCCGGTAAATCCGTTTGGCAGGATTAGAAATATTTCGGCGATTCGGCTGCTTAATTCGATTGACCGTCCGCAAATAATTTAAGGAATTGTTTATGAAACGAATAAATTTTCCGGCAGCGGTTCTGTTTGCCTTTATCTTTGTTTTTCTGCCGCTTTCAACGCGAATTTCGGCTCAGTCTTCTTCGTTCGTAACAGTTAAAAATCATCAATTTTTCTTAAACGGCAAACCCTATTATTACATCGGCGCAAATTACTGGTATGGAACGCTTTTGGGTTTGGAAAAGGACAAAAAACGCGGCATCGAGCGTTTGCGAAAAGAGCTTGATTTTTTGAAGGCGAACGGCGTCACGAATTTGCGGATAATGGCTGGCGTGGAAGGCTCTGGAATGATTAACGGCGTGATGCGCGTCGCGCCGCCTTTGCAGTCGGAACAGGGAAAATTTGACGAGAGCGTTCTCGACGGTTTGGATTTAATTTTGGCGGAAATGGATAAACGCGAGATGAAAGCCGTCATTTTCCTGAGCAACAACTGGGAATGGAGCGGCGGTTTTCAGCAGTATCTGATTTGGAACAATAAAGTGCCGGATTCGATGAAAACCAGAAAATTAACTTGGGACGAGCAGCGCGACATCGTTTCGCAATTTTACGGCTGCGAGCCTTGCAGGGAAGGCTATAACAAACAGGTCAATCTGATTTTGAGTCGAACGAATAAATACAACAAGAAAAAATACACGGACGAACCTTCTGTAATGGCTTGGGAACTCGGCAACGAGCCGCGTCCGATGCGCCCGTCTGCCAACGCCGATTACAAAAAATGGATTAGCGGCGCGGCGGCGATGATAAAAGCGAAGGACAAAAATCATCTGGTTACAATCGGTCACGAAGGCTTGATGGGAACTGAAGATTTGAAACTTTACGAGGAAATCAACCGCGACAAAAATCTGGATTATTTGACGATTCACATCTGGGCGAAAAATTGGGGCTGGTTCGAGGGCGACAAAGTTGCGGAAGGTTTTCCGAACGTCGTCGAAAAAGCGACCGATTATATTGACCGGCATTTAGCGGTAGCCGAACGGTTAAACAAGCCTCTGGTGATTGAAGAATTCGGTCTGCCGCGCGACAAGCAATCGTTTGACATCAGCACTTCGACATCTTTAAGAGACGAGTATTACAACAAGATTTTTTCCGTTCTCGCCAAAAGCGCGGAAACAGACGGCTATCTGGCAGGCGCGGCGTTTTGGGCTTTCGGCGGAGTCGCGCGCCCGATTAAAAATCAAGTTTTCTGGAAAAAAGGCGATAAATATATGGGCGACCCGCCGATGGAAGAACAAGGCTTAAACACCGTTTTCGACAGCGATCAAAGCACTTGGAAAATCATTGATTTTTACAGCAAATCTCTAACCGCCGTTAAACCTTCAAAAAATTAAATCAGCGGCTGAAAACTGCTTTTTGAAAACGCTTTTTCTGTTGCGGGAAAACAATTTATATGTGTTGAACCAGAGCGAATTTGTCGGCGAGAATTAAACTGAAAGCTCCCAACAAAGTCGGATAAACGCCTAGCGTCGAAGGCATAATGTTGGTCGAAGGATAACCTTGACAAATCCGGCTGTCGGCGGCAGCTTTTATGTCGTCGGCGATTAGAGACCAAGCCCGAACAATCGTTCCGCTGACAACCGTTACTTCCGGCGAAAGACCTTGCGTTAAATTCGATATTCCCAAACCGATATAATACGCCGTTTCCTTCAAAGCGGAACGCGCGTTTTCGTCGCCTTTCAAAGCTGATTCGACTAACTCGGCGAAGGTTATTTTTTCCTTTTGATGAGTGAGATTTCTGTATCTGGCGACGGCGGCGCGTTCGGACGCAAATGCTTCCCAGCAGTCGAAACTTCCGGCGGCGCAGGCAATCGGCGCGTTTGAGCCGATTGTCATATGTCCGAATTCTCCGGCGACACCGGCTTTTCCGTGATAAATCTGCCCGTCGAAAACTACGCCCGTGCCGATTCCGTTTTCGATTAAAACCAGAATAAAATCGCGCACTTTGCTGATTTCCGGTCGCCCGAACCAGAGTTCCGCCAAAGCCGCCGCGTTCGCGTCGTTTTCCAATTTTACGGGAAGCTCGACCGCTTCCTTGATTCTTTCGGCAATCGGCGGATGATGCCAGTCGAGATGCGGAATCGAAAAAACCTGCCCGTTATACGGCTCGACAAGTCCGGGCAGACTGACACCGATGCCTTCGACAGAACCGCCGTTTTTATTGATAAAATACTTTATGCCGTCAATAATTTGAGAAACGGTTTTTTCAAAATCGCGGTCGGTCGGAAATTCCTTTTGTTCGAGCAGGCGACCCGCCAAATCGCTGGTTGCGACAATCGTTCTTTTTTTGCCGAGGTCAACGCCGATGGCGACGGCGTGCGCCGCGCGAAGCGATAACAATTGCGGCGGGCGACCGCCGGAAGATTCGCCGTAAATTTCTTCTATCAGCCCGTAGCCGAGCAGTTCTTCGACAATCAAGGAAACCGTCGAACGCTGTAAATCCGTCACGCGCGAAATGTCTGCGCGCGAAATCGGACCTTCTTCGCGCACGTAATTTAATATGATTTGACGATTTATATCACGAATCGTATTCGACCGCGCGACGTTCGCTCGCCTTAAATTTATTCGCCTGACCATAAATTAAATTTTTCTGCTCTTGAAATTTGCGCGTTTGCGGGGATTGTCAAACTTTTACTTTCCTTCTCCGATTTTCAACTGTGTAACTCTAAATCAGTAAAAAGCGGAAACTTTTTTCGCTCGATTTATTCCTGACTTGCTAAAATTTTTTCATTTATAAATCCGCACATAATCAATCAGCATTGTTTGCGGAAAAACAGAAGTATTGTCGGGATTTCCGCCCCAATTTCCGCCGACGGCGAAATTCAAAATAACGAAAAACGGATGGTCATAGACCCATTGCGCGCCTTGCGGAATGTCTTGCGGCGTAACGGTTTTGTAAAGTTTCCGGTCAACGAACCAGCGAATTTCATTGCTCGACCATTCGATTGAATAGACGTGAAAATCGTCTGCGAAAAGCTGATTGTCAGGCAAATTGTAAGGCGCGCCGATGCCGTCTGCGCCCGAATAACCCGGACCGTGAATCGTGCCGTGAACTGTCGAAGGTTCGCGCCCGATGTTTTCCATCACGTCAATTTCGCCGCACTGCGCCCAGCCGACCGTATCAATATTGCTGCCCAAAAGCCAAAACGCAGACCACATTCCCTGACCGCGCGGAATTTTGATTCGCGCCTCGAATCGCCCGTATTTCTGCTCGAATTTTCCTTTTGTAACGAGCCGCGCCGAAGTGTATCCGCATTGTCCATACCAGCAATTAAACGAAAGCGGCGCGGCGAGTTTTATCGCTTTGATAACGAGCGAGCCTTTCCCGTCGTGATAAGCGTTTTCGGGCGAGTTCGTGTAATACTCCAATTCCTGATTGCCCCAACCGCCGCCGCCGATTTCCGCCGTCCATTTTGTCGAATCAACGGGCGCGCCTTCGGGAGCGTTAAATTCGTCTCTGAACGCGAGTTTTTTGTAATGCGCTGGCGCGGCGAAAACCGAATTGCCGGGCAGCGCGAAAACGACTAAAAAAACGAATAAAATTTTGGCGAAAGTTTTTCTCATAGAAATTTTGGCAGCGAACTAAAAGTAACGCTTTGCCGCGAACAGATTTATTTTTAGCCGCGGATTCTCGCCGACTGACGTGGATAAATCAAAATAAAATCCGCGTTATCGGCGAGAATCCGCGGCTGATTTTTCTTCAGCATTACTTTTAGTTCGCCGCCGAAATTTTAACCGGAAAATGTCGGAATCAATTTCAAACAAACCGGCATCGAAATTTCCGCCGTGTTTCCCGTCGGCGCGAGTTTTCCGGTTTTTTCGTCAATCCGAAAAACGACGACCGAAGCGGAATTTTGATTTGCCGCGAGCAGAAATCTGCCTGTCGGATCAATCGCAAAATCGCGCGGCGTTTTCCCTTGCGTCGAAGTGTGTTCGACGAAATCTAATTTGCCCGTTTTTTCGTCAATTTTATAGACGACGATGCTGTCGTGTCCGCGATTTGAACCGTAGAGAAATTTTCCCGAAGGCGAAACGTGAATTTCCGCGCCCGTGTTTTCGCCGGAAAAATCGGCGGGCAAAGTCGAAACGGTTTGGATTTTCGTTAATAAACCCTTCTTTTTGTCGTAAGCGAGCGACGAAACGGTCGAAGCGAGTTCGCAAATCAAAAACGCGAATTTTTCGTTCGGATGAAACGTGATATGTCTGGGTCCCGCGCCCGCTTTTGTTTGATAATAATTTTGCGCCGGATTCGCTTCGAGTTTTCCGGTTTGTGCGTCGAATCTGTAAATCAAAACTTTGTCAATTCCCAAATCGCCCGAAAAAGCGTAGCGATTTTTTTCGTCCAAAACAATCGAATGTGCGTGCGCCTTTTCCTGCCGGTCTTTGTTCGGACCAGAACCGCTATGCTGCTCTAAATCAACTGACGCGCCGAGATTTCCGTTCGTTTCAACAGGAAAAACCGCGACGTTTCCGCCGACGTAATTAGCGACCAGCACGAATTTGCCGTTGTCGCTGACAGAAACGTAGCAAGGCGCGCCGCCCAAACTCGCCAATTTATTCAAAAACCGCAAATCGCCTGTTTTTTGGTCAATCGCAAACGCGCTGACCGCGCCGCTTTTTTTGCCTTCGTATTCTTCGGTTTCGTTGACGGCATAAAGATTTTTTCTGTCTTCGCTGATTTCTAAATACGACGGATCAATGACGTTTTTAACTGTGTGAAAATGACTTAACGCGCCGTTTTCCAAGTTTAATTTATAAACGTAAATGCCTTCGCTCCGGCTTTCGCCCGAAGTGTATGTGCCGACATAGACGAGCAATTCCTTCATTTTTTCACCTCTTTTTGACGCGCCGAACGAAACGCGCGGAAGCGTAAATGCCGCCGTTCCGAGCGTCGCCGTTTTGATAAAATCACGCCGCGATAATTTGCCTTTTTGATTGTCGTTTCGGTTTTTCATTTTGATTTAAATACCAATCTCGCGCCAGAACGAGCGCGCCGCAAACGCCGCTGTCTTTGCCGAGCGCGGCGCGTTTTATGCTGATTTTTTCAGTCGGAATTAGTCGGACGTTTTCCTTTAATAATTTCCGAAGCGGTTCTAAAAGCAGTTCGCCCGCCGACGAAACGCCGCCGCCGATGATAACCGCTTCGGGCGCGATTAAATTTATCGCGTTGCCGATACCGACGGCGATGAACCGGCAGGCTTCGTCCCAAATTTCTTGGGCGATTCGGTCGCCGCGCTTGACCGCTTCGACGACAATTTCGGCGGTTATCGCGTTTAAATCGTTTCCGGTCAAATCGCGCATCAAGCTCGTTTCGCCGCCGCTCGCCAATCTTTCCCGCGCTCGGCGAGCGATGCTTTTGCCCGAACCGACGGTTTCCAGACAGCCGCGCCCGCCGCATCCGCAAATTTCGCCGCCTGTCGGCATTACAATCGTGTGTCCGATTTCGCCCGCCGCGCCGCCGATGCCTTGAATAATTTTTCCGCGATTGATGATTGCGCCGCCGATTCCGGTTGAAATCGTTACGTAAAGAATATTTTCAAAACCGCGTCCCGCGCCGTAGTAAAATTCGCCGAGCGCGGCGACGTTCGCGTCGTTGTCGAGCAGAGTTTTAACGTCGAACGTATTTTCAATCATTTTGACGAGCGGAAATTCGATCCAATCGCGCAGATTGCTCGGCGAGCAGACCAGACCGCGTTCGATGTCGAGCGGCGCGGGACAACCGATGCCGATGGCGACGAGTTCGGATTCGGGCGTTTTTTTCAGCATTCTCCGCAGCGTTCGCGCGACATCTTCCATAATCCGATATGGTCCGAGTTCGACTTTGGTCGGCAAATGCCGCGAAGCGAGTTTTTTGCCGTCGAGCGTTTCGAGCGCGACGGCGATTTTCGTTCCGCCGATGTCAATTCCCGCTACCGCTTTTTCGTTCATTTTCGTATGAAATTCCTTTGTAAATCTTTAACTTCAAAAACTTTTATCATCAACGCGCGGCGTTTTGTTTTTCGTAAGCCGCGTTGATGATTTTCTTCACGCTTTCGACAACTTGAAACTGCACGCCCGCTTTTTGTTTGGCGATTTCGTCGAGTCTTTTCAGCTTCGAGTCGCGCCAATCGGCGGTCGGCGTAACTCCTTTTTCCAGAAACGAAAACGCTTCCAAGCCGATTGCGCCCAAATCCTGCAAATCCGGCGCAAGCTGTTTTGCTTCCTGCAAAGCGGGCGAAGTTTGAATAATCGGCTCAAGCTCCGTTCCGGCATCGCGCCAGTTTGTAAAAATTATCTGAATTTTTTTGGAATTGTCCGAATAATTTTTATCGGCGAGCATTTCCGCGACCATCCGGTTGAATTCGCGCGCGCCGGGCGCGTCGGTTTGCGCCGCGTCAATCAATCCGGTTAAAGGCGAGAGCATAGTTTGCGGGCGCACTTGATAACGATGATATTCTTTGACCGGCTCGATGATTGAAACCAAAGTCTGCAAAGCGGAAATATCTTTGCTCTGCACCAATCGGCGCAGCATCATCGGCTGATTTTTCAGATGCGTCAAACCTAATTCTTCAAGCTGAACGCTGATGACCGCCAGCCTTCGATACATATCGTCAACGTTTCTGACTTCGCGCGGCGACCAAAACCGCTCGGCAATCGCGGCGGTGCGCGACCAGATGCGCGAATCAATCGTTTCGGGCGAAACCCATTCGCTCCACATCGTCGCTTCGCCGCCCAAAATTCGTTTCTGCTCATCAGCCGTCAAAGTCGTGTCGGCAGGCAAAGGGTCAACAACGTAATGCTGCGAAGCCGGATACATCAAATCAATGTAATAACCGTTTGACAAAACGCCTTGAAAACCTTGTCTGGCGGCTTCAGCGAGCGATTTTTCGCCGCGCCACGAATGAATGACGACATCTTTCGGCAAATCAGGCTGAAAAATTTCGTCCCAGCCCATCATAATTTTGCCGTCTTTTTGCAGGAATTTGAGAATTTGTTTATTGAAATAAGTTTGAAGTTCGTGATTATCTTTAATGCCTTTTTCCTTCATAAAGGCTTGAATTTTCGGGTTCGCGTCCCATTGTTTGCCTTTATTTTCATCGCCGCCGATGTGCATATATTTATCGGGAAAAAGCGCGGACATTTCCTTAAAAAAATTTCCGAGAAGTTTGTAGGTTTTCTCGTTCGTCGGATCAAGCGTCGGGTCGAAAATTCCCGCGCCGCGCTCAATTTTATATGTCGCGCCGGACGCGCCGCTAATGATTTCTGGATGACTGACCGCCCAAGCCGTCGCGTGTCCGGGCATATCGAATTCCGGCACGACGCGAATTCCGCGGTCAGCCGCGTATTTGATAATTTCCCGAATATCATTTTGCGTGTAATAAAGTCCGTCTGAACCGAGACGGTAAAGCTCTGGATTTTTTATTGTTTCGACTCGAAAGCCTTGATCGTCGGTCAAATGCCAGTGAAAAACATTCAACTTGACCGCCGCCATTCCGTCGAGATTTCTTTCTAAAACATTTAGCGGTTCGTAATGCCGCGCCGAATCAATCATCAAACCGCGCCACTCGAAACGCGGTTTATCGTTAATCGAAACCGCCGGGAAATAAAACCCGTCTTTATCGCCTTCGAGAAGCTGCAAAAAAGTTTCAAGTCCGCGCATCGCGCCAACCGTTGTCGGCGCGTTTAATTTTGCTTGATTGCCGGAAATTTCCAAATTGTAAGATTCGTCGTCGCCAAGCTGCGGAATCGGATTTCCGGTTGAAGCGGTTTCGATTAAAAGATTCGCGCTCGCCGCGTCGTTTGACAAATCGCGCGAAAACTCCATTACCGTGCGACCTTCCAGACGTTTTATCACGCGGTCAATGTAAGATTTCAAACGCTCGTCCGTCTGACCTTTGACGGCGACGGTAAAAGATTTCGTCAAAGGCATTCTGCCGTCCTTCCAAGTTATATTTGCCGGAACAGGCATCAAATCGCGCCGCTCGGCACGCAAAGTTGATAAATCTTTGTCCTGCGCCGAAATTGATAAAAAAGCGGCGAAAAGAAACATTAGAATCGTGAAAGTTTTGATGTAAATCTTTAGCATAAATTTTGCGTTTGAAAAATTCGTTTTATTTCGCGGCGTTGAAAGAATCAATCGCTTTTCGCATACATTCGGAAATTTTCGTCGTGCCTTTTTCAAACATATTAAAGCCGCCGTCCCATTCCCACCAAGCGTTCGGGATATTTAATTTTCCGAATGCCGAATAAACAACCATCGCGTGACGGCAGCGGTCTGCGGGCGCGGCGTATTTTGAATAAGAACCGAATTCGCCGACGAAAATCGGCACGTTGAATTTTTCCGACCAATCTTTCGCCGCTCTTAAATCCGCAAACATTTTTTCGGCGTTTGAATCGTTCTGATAATTCTCGATTTGCTTTCCAACCCATTTTCCTTTCGCGCTCGCGGGCGTTTCGATTTTTTTGTCTTTTGAATACGGAAACGGCACATTTCTCACGTCTGCCATTCCTTCGCTCGTCCAAGTCGCGCCCTGATGCGTGAACAAAAACGGGTCGTAATAATGAAAAGTGTAAATGATATTTTTATCGTCAAACGGTTTCGATTCGACAAGCGCGGCGCGTGAATTCCAATCGTGAAAACCGACGATTAAAGTGTGATTCGGCGCGACGCTGCGAATCGTTTTGATAATCGCTTCGGCTTGCTCGCGCCAATCTTCAGGCTTGATGTCGTGCGGTTCGTTGCGAATTTCAAAGAAAACTTTTTCCGGGTTTGTGTTTTTGTAACGTCCGGCAATTTGCCGCCACAGCCAAACTATTCTTTCGGTTGTCGCCGCGCCGCTGATTTTGCCGTCAAATTCCGTGTGATGCAAATCAACGATGACGTTTAAATTGTTCGCCAAAGCCCAATTTATAAAAGAATCGGCGGTTTTCAAACCTTGTTCGCTTTCCCAATGATACGGCTGATTGATGCTTGCCCATGCGCCGAAATCAATCGGAATCCGCACGGTTTTAAATCCGGCTTTGGCAATCGCGGCAAACATTTTTTCGCGCTTTGCCGCGTCCGCAGGTTTCACGAAATCGCTGTAATGTTTTTCCTTCGTGCCGAGCCACCAATTGTCCAGATACGAAAGATTCATTCCCGATTTCAAAGTCGCGGCGCGTTTTTGCGCGACGGTTTGCGCGGCGGCAAATTGCGCGGCGAACAGCAAAATCAACAAAAGATAAATCGTTTTTTTCATCGAATCGAAATCATTTTACGAATGTTTTAAGCCACAGATTTTCACGGATAAACACAGATTGGAAAAAGATAAATTAAGAAAATATTCTATCAAAGAATTATCCGAGTTAATCCGTGTAAATCTGCGACTAAAAATTCTTTTTTCGCTCAATTATTGAAGCGTAAATCTGGTGTTCAAATCGCCGACCATCACCGTAAAATCGCCCGGCTCGACGGTTGGTTGATTGTTCGTATTGATAAACGAAAAATCGTCGCGGTTTAATTTGAACGTCAAAGTTTTCGTTTCGCCGGGCGCGAGCGAGATTTTGGCAAAACGTCTGACTCGTTTTCCCGGCGGAGAAAGCGTCGCTACTTCGTCGCGCAGATAAAGAATTACGGTTTCTTTGCCAGCCCGATTTCCGGTATTTTTTACGTCAACGCTGACCGTAACTTCGCCGTTCATCGGAATCGTGTTCGACGACAAACGCAAATTGCTGTAAGCATAAGTCGTGTAGCTTAAACCCGTGCCGAAATCGAATTGCGGTTTGTTCGCCGCGTTGCCGAATGAGGTTTCTTCGGTTTCAAACAATTTGTGGTCATACATTATAAAATTGTTCGGATTGCGTGGGTAAGTGAACGGCAATTTTCCGCCCGGATTGTAATCGCCGAAAAGCACGTCGGCAATCGCCTGTCCGCCTTCGTTCGACGGATTATAAGCCATCAAAATCGCCGGAACGCGGTCGGCAATTCGGCTGATAATGCGCGGGCGACCTTCGACCATCACGACGACGACGGGTTTTCCGGTCGCCATCACAGCTTCGGCGAGTTTCAGTTGCGGTTCGGGCAAAGTTAAATCCGTGATGCTGCCGGGCGTTTCCGTGGAAGAACCTTCGCCTAAACACAAAACGACCGCATCGGAATCCTTTGCTTCGTCCACGACTTTTTTGATGTCAACTTCTTCGTTGACATCGGTCGGCGTGTTATTGCTCGGACTCCCAGCCGGACGAACGATGCGCGTACCTTGCACGAATTTGAAATTTTTTCTGCCGACTTTTTGTTCAATCGCTTGCTGAATCGTCATTTTATTTTTCGGATAAAGCGAAGGTTCAGAACCTTGCCAAACCCAAGTCCAACCGTTGTTTAACGAAATCAAAGAATCAGCCGTCGGACCTGTTACCAAAACTTTTCTGTTTTTAGAAAGAGGTAAAATATTGTTATCGTTTTTCAGCAAAGTCATCGTTTCGCGCGCGGCTTCGAGGCTCGTTTGCGCGTATTCGGGCTTGCCGAAATTGCTCGTCGCGGATTGGCTCGGCATCGGATTTTCAAAAAGTCCGAGTTCGTATTTCACTCTCAAAATGCGGCGCACGGCATCGTCAATGCGCGTCATCGGAACTTTTTTCTCTTTGACAAGCGCGATTAAATCGTCCGAAAAACTGTAACTGCTCGGCACCATACTCATATCAATTCCTGCGTTAATCGCCATTGCGGTCGCTTCTTTTTCGTCTTTGGCGACGCGCCACTGCGTTACGAGTTTTTGAATATCTTGCCAATCGGACACGACAAAACCGTCGAAATTCAGTTCGCCTTTCAAAATGTCCGTCAAAAGATGCTTATTTATATGACCGGGAACGCCGTTGATTTCCGCCGAATTGACCATTACCGTGTGCGCTCCGGCTTTGACCGCCGCCGCAAAAGTCGGCAAAAAATACTCGCGCAGATAATTTTCGGGAATCCAGGCGGGCGTTCGGTCGCGTCCCGTCAAAGGAAAACTGTAACCCATATAATGCTTTAAACTTGCGGCAACGTGCTGGTCGCTGCTTAAATCGCTGCCTTCCAAACCGCGCACAAACGCCGCGCCCATCACTTTTGCCAAATACGGGTCTTCACCGAAAGTTTCCCAAAAACGCGCCCAAAGCGGTTGTCGCCCGATGTCCAAAACGGGCGAAAAACTCCAAGGGATTCCGGCGGCGCGAGTTTCCATCGCCGTAATTTCTTCGGCTCTCTGCATCAAAGCCGGATTCCAAGTTGCCGCCATCCCGATTTCCTGCGGAAACAGCGTCGCGCCCTGCACGTAATTTGCGCCGTGAATCGAATCAATGCCGTAAATAACCGGAATTTTCAGACGATTTTTCATCGCGGCGGCTTGAATCGCGCTGATTATTTCGTGCCATTTTTCAATTGTCAAAGCCTGATCGTGAACGTTCAAAATCGAACCGACGCCGTATTGATTGATTGCCTTTTGCAGTTTCGCCGGATCAATTTGAACGTTTTGGTCTGCTCCGTCCGTTATCATTCCGACTTCAAGTTGCGTCATCTGTCCGACTTTTTCTTCCAGAGTCATTTTCCTGAGCAGTGCTTCAACTTCGCGCGAATAATCTTTTTTCTGACGCGGTTTCTGCGCTGTCTCGCGGAAGAATGCGTCGCTGTCCATAATGTCGCGGCTCGCTGAATTTGTATTATTCACCGTTTGGGCGTAACTTTGTTGCAGTGGCAGGCAAAAGGTTGTAATAATTAACGCTATATTTAACAACAAGGCTGTGATTTTCATTAGATTTTAACTGTCCTTTGGAAAGATTGGGTTGAAAAACTTTTTGTCATTCTATTTTATTCGCTAAAATACTTCAAGTTAAATAATCGGACGAGGCAACAATATACTTTAAATTGTTAAAGTTTTGACGGATAATTTTGTAAAAATTCTGGAGAAGAAAAATATGAATTTTATAAAAAAGAATTTTATTTGTGTGATTTTATTATTTTCGGCGGTGTTAGCTTCGAGTTCGGCGGCGCGGGCGCAAACAAAAATTGAAGTTTTAAACGGCGAGGCGTTAACAAAAATCGTTCCGACGAGTTTTTATTTTGCAGGACAAAGCGCGCAAACGCAGATGCGAAACGCCGCCGCCGCGCAGCTTGGCGAAAACCGCAATGTTATTGCGGGACTTGTTGATACGTCCGGCTATTCAACCGAAATCAGCGGCAAATACGAAGGTTTTTTGATTACCGATTCGCCGATTAACGTCGGCGACGAAATTCTTAAAACCGGCGCGTATGGTTTCGGATTTTCCAAAGACGGAAAAATGAATATCTTCGATTTGAGCGGCAAGCAGATTCTTTCGGTCGGCGCGACAAACGATACGGAAATGAAACGCCCGCGCCCTTTGATGATGACCGGCGCGGCAAACGGCATTCGGTTTTATAAAGGAAAAACTTACGTGATGATTTCGGCGAAATAATTCGCGCTTACAAAGTTTCGGGCGATTCAAAAAATTTCGATTCGGCGGCGCGAAAAATCGCGTCAATCACTGCCATATTTGCAAGCGAATCTTCGAGCGAAATCGCCTGTTCCGTGTTTTCCAGAATCGCCCGCGAAAATAAATCGCCTTGAATCGTATATTGATTGGCGGCGGGAATTTCGATTGTTTCAGCATTCGCGCCGTATAAATCTGCGCCGTCGTCAATAAAAATTCGGGTCGAAGTTTCCGGCGGAATGTTAAAAGGAATTTCGATTTCGATTCTGCCTTTCTCCCCGAAAAACTGCATTCTTTGAAACGGCGCAAGCTGCGTCGAGCAAGTAAATGTCGCTTGTCCAGACGGAAAATCGAGCATCGCCGAAGTCAGTTTATCAATTTTTGTTTCAGAATTTCTTTCAATAAAAGCGGAAACTTTTCGCGGCTCATCCGCAAAAATAAAACGCGCGATATTTACGCAGTAACAGCCGATGTCCATCAACGCGCCGCCGCCCATTTCAGGTTTGTTGCGAATGTTCGATTTATCGTCGTTGAAATAACTGAAAAATCCCGTAATCGCTTGTAAATTTCCGATTCTTTCTTCTCGAATTAAATCTCGAACTTTAAGCCATTGCGGATGCGTTCGCACCATAAACGCTTCTTGGATTTTCACGCCCGTCCGGTTTCTGACTTCGATTAGTCTGCAAACTTCCGCCGCGTTCAAAGCAATCGGTTTTTCGCACAAAACGTGCTTTCCGGCGTTCGCGGCTTTCGCTGACCATTCGACGTGCAAATGATTCGGCAGAGGAATATAAACGGCTTCGATTTCCAAATCTTTTATTAAATCTTCGTAAGAG
Source organism: Pyrinomonadaceae bacterium (assembly GCA_050996405.1). GTDB lineage: Bacteria > Acidobacteriota > Blastocatellia > Pyrinomonadales > Pyrinomonadaceae > JBPCRW01. The sequence goes on from JBPCRW010000044.1 coordinate 14,305, forward strand.
CCGTAAAATTTCGGAATGTTCAAATCGTTTGCGGCTCGTTTTGCTTTCTCAAAATTTCGTGAAGCAATCGCCGTTATTTCGCAAAATTTGCCGTTTTGCATTGCCGGAATAACTTTTTTGATCGCAATATTTGCCGCGCCCAAAATTCCCCAGCGAATTTTTTCGGTCATATTTTTCGCAAATTTCCGTCTCGTCTATGTTTTATAAAACGAGAAAAAATTCGAGATTGATTTCCGGTATAACAAAAATTTTTCCGAGCGAATTATTGAAGCGCAAACTAAAATAACCAGCGGCGAAATCGCTCGTTTCATTTTTATTTTTTGTCGCTCGCCGATTTCAGTGATTCCGCGCTTAAAGCCGCGCTTAATTCGATTATTTTTTTCAAATCGGTCTGCGTTTTCTCAGAAACTTTCGGTTCCACGACTCTTAAATTCTGAAACATCGGGCTGGTTGAAAAACTGCCGATTGTATTATCTAAATCAACAATCAAATCTCTGACGCTTTTCGGCGTTTTTGTTTCCTTTTCCGATTTTTCATCATCCTTTTTTGCCGCTTTCTTCGCGCTCGGCGGCGGAAATAAGTTTGTATCGAGCCGCTCCGCGCTTTTGTTTATTTCCAAAGCAGATTTACTGATTTCGGCGTAATCGGCTTGGTCTGCGGTTTTATAAGCGTTAATGACCGCGTCCTGGGATTTTTGAATCTGCTCGAAATCCGCTTTGATTTCGTCGTATTTCGCGGCTAATTTGTCTTCTGGTTGATTATTTTTTGAATTCTGCGCGGCTTTATTGTTTTTGTCGTTTGAATCCTTTTTCGCGTCGCGCTCGATTCGTTCGAGTTCGACTGACCTCGATTTAATGCCGTCATCGCCCAAGTTTCTATCGCCCGCGCCGGGCGGCGGCGGAATGATTTGCGCCGAAACGTTGGAAAAAGCGGCTGTTGCCAATAGAATTATCGTCAGAATGATTGTTTTTTTCATTTGATTAAACCTCCGAAATTAAAATAAAGCTCGCAAATTTATAAACCGAATTTCAGCGCGAACGGTAATTTTCCGTTTTTGTAACGCCCTTGTTTTGCGTGACGGTAACGATGCGATTCGGCTCGATGCCGGAAACGGTTTTCGTCTTTCCGTCGCTCCAGCGAACTTCGACCGCTTCGATTTTCTCGTTTTCTGCGAGACCGAAATGAAGCCGCAAATCGTTTTGCGACAGATAACTGCTGCCGGCTTCGACTTCCCGCATCATCGAACGTTTGCCGGTTCGCAAAGTAACGCGCGCGCCGATTGCTTCGCGGTTGCCGTCCGTTTGAACTAACTTGAACGTTACGCTTTGATTTTTGTTCGCAGTCGTGTTCAGCAAAACTGTCGGCGGCTCGCCGACGTTTGTGATAACCGCGTCAATCAAACCGTCGTTATTTAAATCGCCGAAAGCCGCGCCGCGCTCGGAAAATAAAGACAAATCCCGCAGTCCGGCTTGTTTCGAGATTTCTTCAAAAGTTCCGTCGCCGAGATTTCTGTGAAGCAGAATCGGCTGTTTGAAACCTAATTGAGTCGCGCTTTGAGCAAATTCGATTTGCGGATAGACGTGACCGCTGACGACGAATAAATCGAGCCAGCCGTCGTTGTCAAAGTCAACGAACGCCGTTCCCCAGCCGACGTAAGGAACGCTGACCGCGCCGATTTTCGATTCCATCGAAACGTCTAGAAAACCTTTCGCGCCAAGATTTTTGTAAAGCGTATTGTGTTCGTTGTCGAAATTGGTTACAAAAAGGTCGAGCTTTCCGTCGTTGTCGTAATCGCCCCAGGCGATGCCCATCGAACCTTGCTCGATTCCCGCGCCGCTGTAACTCGTCGCGGTTTCAAAGCCGACATCGGTGAACGTGCCGTTTTTGTTGTTGTGATAAAGATAATTCGGATGACCGTCGTTGGCGACATACAAATCGAGCCAGCCGTCGTTGTCGTAATCGCCCCAAACCGCGCCCAGCCCGTAATACTTTTTGTCGTCGTGAACGCCCGCTTTGGCGGAAACTTCCTCAAACGTGCCGTTGCCTTTGTTGCGGTAAAGCAAATCGGTTTCGCCCGGCAGACCGCGCGGACCGCACTGGACGCGGATCCCGCGAAAAGAACAAGTCTGCGAGCTTCCAAAAACCGGCAGATTATTCAAATCGAGTGAAACGTAACGCGCCACAAAAACGTCCAATTTCCCGTCGCGGTCGTAATCCGCCCAAGCCGCGCCGGTCATAAAACCGCTGCCGAGAACGCCCGCCTTTTCCGTCGCGTCTTCAAATTTGCATTGTCCGACGCCGTGATACAAAGCGTTTCCGCCGAATCCTGTAACGAATAAATCCGTTATTCCGTCGTTGTCGTAATCAATGGCGGTAATCGCCGTTCCCCAGCCTTTTTTCGTTAATCCCGCCGCGCTCGTGATATTTTCAAATTTCGGCGTTTTGCCGCCCGCCGCGTCAATTTGCCGGTAAAGCGTAACGAACAAATCGCCGCCTTTTTTGAAATTTTCAACCGAAGAACCGTTGACGGTTGCCACGTCCAAGTTGCCGTCGCCGTTGCAGTCGAGCAGGGCGACGCCGCTGCCCATCGATTCGAGAATGTATCTTTTTTCCGGCGTTGAAACGTTCGGAACGTTTATTCCGCTCGCCGCCGAAATGTCCGTAAAAGAAATCGCCGGATTTTGAGCCAAGCAAAAAACAGGCGCGGCGAGCAGGATTGGTAAAATAAAAATTCGTAAAAATAATTTTTGAAAAATGCTTTTGTTCATTTTGCTGCTTTGGTCGGACGAATTTTTTCAAACGGCACGATTCCCGCGCCTTCCAAAACGGCGTAAAATTTATCCGCCGCGACATCTTTGAGCGTTTCTGTTTTGCCGTCAGTCCAGCGAATTTCAATCGAATCGGCTTTCGCTGCTTTGCCTAGTCCGAAATGAAGCCGCAAATCGTTTTGCGACAGATAACTTCCGCCGCTGCGAATTTCATCGGTTTGGACGACTTTTCCGGTCGTAACTTTGACGCGCGCGCCAATTGCGAGCGGACTTCCTTTAGTCGCGGCGAGTTCGAGCGTAATCCAGTGATTTTCGTCGCCGCCGGCGTTGCGTAAAATCGTCGGCGAGCTATCGAGGTCGCCGATTACAACGTCCATTTTACCGTCGTTGTTTAAATCGCCGAAAGCCGCGCCGCGCGAAGCGTGAAGTTCTTGAAGCGATTTTCCCGCTAGGTTACTCGCATCGCAAAACGTTCCGTCGCCTTGATTGATGTATAAAAGTCTCGGCTGACGATACTGCGTGCCGGACAAAAATTCGGTTACCTGCGGATAAACATGACCGTTGACAACGAATAAATCGAGCCAACCGTCGTTATCAAAATCAACAAATCCCGTTCCCCAGCCGACGTTTGAGCGAACCTGCGCGACTTTTGCGGCAAAAGAAACGTCCGTAAAATTGTAGTTTCCGTCGTTGCGGTAAAGCGTATTATATTCGTCGGCAAAGTTCGTTACGAAAATCGAAAAATTTCCCGTATGCAGATAATCGCCGACGGCAACGCCCATACTTCCCTGTTCCGAGCCGTCCGCGCTCACGCCCGTGCCGGATTCCAAGCCGATTTCCGTAAATTTATTTCCGTCGTTTCGATAAAAGAAATTCGGCGTGGAATCGTTGGCGATATAAGCGTCGAGCTTTCCGCGATTTCCAAAATCAGACCAGACGGTTTGCATTCCGTAAAAACCGTTTGGGTCGTCCGCGCCGAATTGCTTGGAAACGTTTGTAAAAGTGCCGTCGCCGTTGTTGTGAAAAAGGCTGTCGCCCGCGCCTTTTAATCCGCGCGGACCGCACTGCACGCCGACACCGCGAAATTTGCAGGTCGGCGCAGAACCGAAAGCGGGCAAATCCGTCATTTTGAAATCTACGTAATTTGCGACGAGTAAATCCTCGAAGCCGTCGCCGTCGTAATCGCCGAACGACGCGCCGGTTGACCAGCGACCATCGGCAACTCCGGCTTGTTTTGTAACGTCCGTAAATGTTCCGTCGCCGTTATTGCGATAAAGCACGTTTCCGCCGAGACAGGTTATATACAAATCGGGAAAACCGTCGTTGTTATAATCGCCGACCGCGCCGCCCATCGCAAAACCGGGAAAACCGACACCCGCTTTGTCCGTAACGTCGGTAAAAGTTCCGTCGTGATTGTTGTGATAAAGCGCGCTTTTCGATTTCTGACCCTTCAAAGTCATATCAACCGTCGCCGCGTTCGTCAGGTAAATGTCGAGCCAGCCGTCGCGGTCGTAATCGATTAGCAAAACGCCGCCGCTCATTGATTCGACGATGTATTTTTTTTCCGGCGCGGAAGTGTGTATGAATTTTATTCCGGTTTTCGCCGTTACGTCTTCAAGCTGCGGAATTTTTTGCTGCGTGCAGGCGTTGTCCTGCGCCGTCGCCGTCCGGCTCAAACCGCACGCCGAGCAAAGGAAAACGACGATTGTAAAAAATTTTCTTAACTTCATTACATAGGATTCCGCTCTGGATTTTTGAGTTTTTGAAACATTTCCAAATGCTGTTTCGCCAGCGCGGGTTCGCCGATTAAATTATAAAGGCGGCTTAATTGAAAATGCGTGTTCGCGTCTTTTGAATCGAGCGAGACGGCTTTTTCCAAAACCGTCCGCGCTTTCGCGTCTTCGTTTGCCTGCAAATAAAGCGTTCCCAAATCGCGCAGAGCGAGCGCGTAATCGGGCGCGAGTTTTACAGTTTCTTCCAGATATTGAATGGCTTTTGCCGTGTCGCCCTGCGTTTTATACGACAATCCGAGTTGATATTTCGCCTCAAAATCGTTCGGATTTATTTCGATGCAGTGATTAAATTGTCTTCGGGCATCTACCAACTGTTCGGGCTTTGCGGCGAGCGTTAAACCCAGAACTACGCAGCCGCGCGAATCGTTCGGTCGCTGGCGAACATAATTTTCCAGACTTTTTTGCGCCGCCGCGACGTTTCCGTTTTGCAGGGAAGCGACGCCGAACAGATATTGATATTCGGGTTCTTCGGCGTTGATTTCGAGTAAAGTCTGCGCCGCGTCAACCGCCGCCTGCGTCTGATTAACGCGCATCGCCGTAAAAACAAAATCGGTTAAAATCGCCGGAGTTTTCGGCGCGATTTGTCTGGCTTGAATTAATAAATCGAAAGCCTTCGACGAATTTCCGAGCGCGTTTGCCAGAGAAGATTCGGCGAAAAGAACTTCCGCCGACTTCGGCTGTAACTTGGCGGCGCGGTCTAAATGCCGTTTGGCTTCGTCGAAATCTTTCGTTTTGACTTCCAATCTTGCGAGAAAAACCAAAACGCCGACATCGTTCGGCGCGTTTGACAGAGCCGCTTGCAGTAAAGCGACGGACTCTTCTTTCATTCCCGCGTTTTGCAGAACTTCGGCGCATTGAGAAGCCAAAGACGGATTTGCCGCCGACGCTTTTTTCATCAGCGGAACGAGTTCGTTTAATTTTTGTTTGTTGCCGAGTTCCAGATAATTTGCCGCCGCAACCGGCAGCGCGTCCGTGTTTTTTGTTTTTACGGGCAGTTTTTCGATTGCCGCCAAAGATTTTTGAAATTCGTGAACTTGAAAAAGCGCGAAAGCTAAATTCAGCCGCGTCGCCGGTTCGATGTTTGAATTCGCCGGAATATCGCTCAAAATCTGTGCGGCTTCGTCTCGCCTGCCTTGCTCATAAACGATTCGCGCAAGCTGAATTTTTGCCGAAATCGAATTTGAATCGAGCGCGAGAACCCGTCTATACAAC
>JBPCRW010000061.1:0-3006 GCA_050996405.1 Pyrinomonadaceae bacterium
CCTTGCAGATTCAATAATTCTTCAAACATTTCGCGCGAAAAAATTGCCGGAACGCCGGTTGTATTTTTATAATCGCTCGCCGCAATCATTTTTTGCGTTTCGCGCCGCGTTTTTATAAGCCGCAAAATCATTTCCGCATCAACAAACGGCTGGTCGCAAAGCATTAAAATCACGGCTGAAAGATTCGGCTGAATTTCCGACAGTTTTTCCAAACCCGTTTTGATTGACGAACTCATTCCGTTTTGCCAATTTTCGTTAATCACAATTTCAAGCGGCAGATTTTCGATTTCCTTTTTTATTTTTTCAGCATTCGCGCCTAAAACAACCGCGACATTTTCGCATCCGGTCGCCAGCGAATTTTCCGCCGCGCGCCGGATTAAACTTTTCCTTTGAAACTGTAAAAGCTGTTTCGGTTTTCCCAAACGGACGGACGCGCCGGCGGCGAGAATAACGATACCGATTCGTGATTTATTCGTTTTGTCCATAAATCGAGCCTTGCCGGTCGCGCAAAAATCCGCCGCCGCGATTTACCATAACGCTTTTGATTTCTGCAATTATTGCCAGCGCGATTTCTTCCGGCGCGCTTGCCCCGATGTCCAAACCGACAGGCGCGTAAAGTTTTTCAAGTTGTTCTTTGCTGAAAGTTTCGCCGATTTCTTCCAATAATTTTGCGGCGCGTTTTTTCGGACCGAGCGCGCCGATGTAGCGGCATTTTGAATGAAGCAAGCGACGCAGAATTTCACGGTCGCGGTCGTAATTATGCGTCATCACGACCGCCGCGGAATTTTCGTCCGCGAATAAATTATCACACAAATTTTCCGGTCTTGAAACGATAATTTCGTCGGCTTCGGGAAATCTTTTTTCGCTCACAAACGCCGCGCGATGGTCAATGACGGTTAATTTCCAGCCCAAGTTTTTTGCAAAATCCGCGAGCGGCAGCGCGTCGTAACCCGCGCCGAACAGCAAAAACGAAAGCGGCGGATTTATTTTCTCGATAAAAAATTCGAGCGTTCCCGTTTCGGTTTCATAAGTTTGAACGCGCGACGTTTCCCTTGCGTTTTCGTTAAAAAAATCTTGACAATCACGGCGCAGATGCGAAAAACTTTCCAGAAAAACAGGCAGATTTTTGGAAATAAATTTTCCGCTTTCGTCATAGAAAACGCGCCCGCCGATTGGCAGATTTTCATCGGTCGAAATCAGCGTCGCCGCGATTTGTTTTTTTCTATTATCAAAAATCGACCGCAAAACCTTGATAAAAAAACTTTCTTTCTCGATTGATTCGAGCAGAATGCGGACAATTCCGCGACAGCCCATTCCCAACCCAAACACGGAATTTTCATCATTGGTCGTGTCATAAGTAATAACCGACGGTTCATTCGTCCGCAAAACTTTTTTCGCGCGTTCTAAAACATCGGCTTCGAGACAGCCGCCCGAAACCGTCCCGATGCTTTTTCCTTCCGAGTCAATCAGCATTCGCGCGCCCGGACGACGATAACCCGAACCGACGACATCGACAACCGTCGCCAAAATCGCTTTTTCGTTTGGCGCAAACTGCGAGATTTTTTTGAGAATTTCCTGTAATTCTTTCATTTCGAGCAAGGAGCAAGCAGCGAGTAGAAAGGAGAAACACAAAAAATTACTCGTCGCTTGTCGCTAAAATTACAACAACTTGTCGGGCGTAATCGGCAAATCTCTGACGCGCTTTCCGGTCGCGTTAAAAACCGCGTTGGCGACTGCCGCCGCGACTCCGGTAATGCCGATTTCGCCAATGCCGCGCGCGCCGATTGGGGAAATGTGCGGGTCTGGCTTGCCGATAAAATAAACGTCAATCGGCGGCGCGTCCAGGTGAACCGGAACGTGATAATCTGCCAGAGTGCGCGTCACCGGATTTGCCCAGCGCGCATCGTATTCCGTCGCTTCCATCAACGCTTGACCGAGACCGTAAACCACGCCGCCGATAATCTGCGAACGCGCGGTTTTTTCGTTTAAAACCTGCCCGATGTCCTGCACCGAAATAAAACGCGAAACGCGAACCATTCCCGTATCTTCGTCAACCAAAACTTCCGCAAACTGCGCGCCGAACGAATGAAAAGAATATTTTTCCTTATCGGAATCCGTTTCCGCGTCGGGCTGTGCCGGACTGCACGGAACGCTGCTCTGCGCGTTTTGACCGCCCTGTTCTTTTTTCGCCTCTTGATTCGCTTCGTTTGGTTTTCGGCTCGTAAAAGGTTTGGCGGTCGCGCAGACCTCCACCATTTTTTTATCGCCGCGCCGCAAAATTTCGACGGCTGAATCGTTTTTTGACGAATCGCCGCGAACGAAAAATTTTGCGTCGGCAAAATCGATTTCTTCCATTTTTCTGCCGTTTAACTTTGATTTTCCGTCGGCGATTGCCATTGCCGTCAATTCTTTTTTGAGCATTTCCGCCGCCGCCAAAACCGCCGATGTCACGCTGACCGCCGTTTGCGAGCCGCCGGAGACGGGCGCGGGCGGCAAAAACGAATCGCCAATTTCAACCGTTATTTTTTCGATTGGAACGCCGAGCGCGTCAGCCGCCGTCTGCGCCATAATCGTGTAAGTTCCAGTGCCGATGTCCTGCGTCGCGCTCATCACCTTAACCGCGCCGTCCGCCGTCATTCGCATCCGCACGCTCGCCGCGCTGCGATTCGCCGGATAGGTCGCCGTCGCCATTCCGTAACCGATTAAATATTTTCCGTTTCGCGTTTGACGCGGCGCGTTATTTCTTTTATTCCAGCCGAATTTTTCCGCGCCCAAACGGTAACATTCCAGCAAATTTTCGAGCGAAAACGGCAGATTTTGCAAAGGGTCAACCGTCGTGTGATTTATAACGCGCAATTGAATCGGGTCAATTTTTAGTTCAAACGCGAGTTCGTCCATCGCCGATTCGAGCGCGAAACTTCCCGGCGTTTCTCCGGGCGCGCGCATAAAAGTCGGCGTTCCGATATTCAGTTTGGCGATTTTGTATGTGATTTCCCGCACGGGCGC
>JBPCRW010000099.1:0-5711 GCA_050996405.1 Pyrinomonadaceae bacterium
CTGGCTCTTAACGGGCAGAGTTCGCTTCAGAAACTTGCCGACGAAACCGGCGGTCGCGCCTTTTTTCAAGGGACGGGCGCGCCGGTTAGTTTCGATCCGTTTTTCAAAGATTTTACGCTGTCTCTAAAACGCCAATTCGTGCTGACATATCTTTCGACTCATCCCGAAAAAGGCTATCACAAAGTTCAAATTAACAGCACCAATCCCGATATAAAAATCGAATATCCGAACGGCTATTATTACCGCTAAAATAATCGGATATAATTTTTGAAACGGCGGAAAATTTTTCGTGACCAAATAATTTTGGTAGTGGTTCAAAAAGAGACGAGACGGAAACCCAATTGTGAGGGAGGGTGGAAGTTTCTCCGCCATTGCCCGACGCGCATCTTCTGCTCCTCCCGCTATTGACCCACTACCATAATTTTTTGCCCGTTCAGTTAATTGTTAAATTACAAACCGGACAAACCCTGACATCTTCTTTAATCAAAAGACCGATCCAGAAAAGCGGAAAAAACGTCGCCAGCAAAACGGCAAAAACAATCCATCCGACAGTTGAAATTTTTCTTTCGATGCGCGGAAAATTCTGCGTTCCGCAGCGCGGGCAGCGATAGCCGTAATTCATTGCCGCCTGACGATAATTAGTCAAAGGCATCGGCGGCGGCAAAAAGTTTTGCGCGGGCGCGGGCGGGCGGCTCGCCAGCGGCTGAACTTGATTTATCCTTTGAGTTTTTCTGACCTGCGGTTCTGACGTTTGAAACTCGTCGGTTTTCCAAATATACGGGCGCGGCGGATTGTATTCATAGGATTGCGGCTGCGTTTCGGATTGAATCATCCTCGTTCCGCAAAACCGGCAAAAATTGCTGCTTCCATTATTAAACTGCCCGCAATTTTGACATTGAGTCATAGAAAATTCCTCTCGGATTTCTTACGATAATATCACAAAAAAGTTTGTCGTTATTTACGCCGCAAAAATATTTTTTACTTTTCGCGGGCTGTCTCTAAATCCGTTTGTTCGGGAAAACTCTCGAAAACAAGCGGAAACTTCAAACAACTTTTCAATTTTTGCCCGCGTCTAAAAATTTGCTATTCTATTCTCCCAAGCTGGCTTTCGTTTTTAAATCAATGAAAAAAATCTTTTTTACCATTGCAATTTTAATCGTTTCGATTTTCAGTCTTCGGGCGCAGACTTACACGGACGCGACGCTCGCGCGGGTGCGCGAAATGGATAAAATCAGTCGTGACGCAAACGGTAATTTGCAGACGCTTCCCGCCGCCGAACACAGTTTTCGCGCCGATGTTTATTCGTCAAATCGCGCTTTTCCCGAAGCCCGCCAGCATTGGCAGAAAATTCTCGATAATTACGCGAACGATGCGACGATAATGCCGAAAACTCTGCTCGGCATCGGTCGCTCGTATATGTGGGAGCGGCAATACGACAAAGCGATAAGTTTTTTCGACCGCGCGATTGCAAATTATTCCGGCACGAAAGAAGGACGCGAGAGTTTAGCTTTTAAAGGCGCGTCTCTCGTCCGCCTGAATCGCAGCGCGGAAGCCGCCGGAACTTACGAGCAATACACGGTAATGTTTCCGACCGGCGAGCGCATCGAAACTTCTTATTTGAATATTATTGACGCGCTGCGCGAAGCAAAAAAATACGACGAAGCGAATTTATGGATTGATAAAACGCGCGCGAGATTTTCGGGAATGCCGACCGAAACCAACGCGCTCAACGCCCGCCTGCGAATGGAAATTTTTCGCCAGAATTGGGATAAAGCGATTGCGGCGGCTAACACGCTTCTCGCTTTGCAAAATTTTGACAGTTCGATGACTTCTTTTGGCGAAGTAAGTTATTTGAAAGCCTTCGCGCTGGAAAAAGCGGGGCGCAAATCGGAAGCAATCAATATTTATTCGTCAATTCCAGACAATTTCAATTCGTATTACGGCGGCTTGGCTTCCGAAAAATTAGCGAAATTAAATTCGGGGAGAATCACAAAAACCGCGAGCGTTTCGCCGAATCTTGCGAGCAGTTATCCCGCGCCGTTCCGCGATGAACTGCTGCGTTACGCGAAACCGAACAATATTGACCCGCGTTTTGTGCTGGCGATTATGAAACAGGAAAGCAGTTTTCGCGCCAGTGCAAAATCTCCGGCGGCGGCTCGCGGGCTTCTTCAATTGACGCTCGACACGGCTTTGAAATACAACAAACAAGCCGGCTTTCCGAACCTCCAAGCCGAAGATTTGTATCGCCCCGATGTCAACATCGCCGTTGGAAGCATCTATTTAGCGGAACTTAAAAAAGAGTTCGATAATCTTTACGAAGCGATTGCCGCCAGCTATAACGGCGGCGAAGATAACGCGGCGCGCTGGCTGAATCGTTCGCGTCCGAAGGAGGCGGCGATTTTTACATCCGAAGTCGGTTTCGCCGAATCGAAGGATTATGTTTTCAAAGTGATGAATAATTATCGCGTTTATCGTGAACTCTACACCGAAGATTTGATACGAAAATAATTGCGGGCGTTTTAAATTAATTTTACTGAAAATTCCGCGCGTCGTCCGGCAAGCGCGTCATATTTGGCAAGATGAATTGCCGCTAAAACTTCGTCATCGCTCGGTCGCAAAGCCCGCACTATTACGTTTTGATAGCGAACGATTCCTTTCGCGTCAATCACTACAACCGCCCGCGTCGCCCAAATCGGCATCCAAAAATGTTTTCCGTAAATGTTCGTCACAGAACGGTTTGCGTCGGCAAGCAAGGTCAGCGGCAGATTATGATGTTCGGCAAATTGACGATGTTCGTCCGGCGTGCCTGGCGAAACACCGACGACTTCCGCCCCTGTATCAAGATAATTTCTCCAATTATCGCGCACCGAGCAAAGCTGTTTTGTGCAGACCAAAGTTTCGTTGCCCGGATAAAACAGCAAGGCGACGACGCGCCCGATTTTGCCGCTTAATTTCCATTCTTCGCCTTCGGTATCGGACAGCGCGAAGTCCAAAGCCGCATCGCCGGTTTTTATCTTTGATAGATTTTTCATCGCTGATTTTATTTTAGATTTTGGTGGCGTGATGTTTTTGAAAGATGCCAAACACGACTCGGTTTAGCTTTTTTAAAAATAGCATAATTATTTTCTATTGCAAAACGTTATTTTTTCGTTTAAACTTTGTTTTGGAAATATCTTTTCTTTACCAGCCCGAAATTTCCTTTAATCAGTTTAACTTCCAAAACCAAATTTCCTATCTCAATATAACTGAAAATAATTTATGTGGACAAAACGGCAAATCTGGCGCGTGACGCTAATCTTTGCAGGCGTTCTACTTCTGCTCTGGACAATTGTCTTTGCTTACGAAATAGGCTATTCGGTTTTGCTGATTTCCGCTCCGCTGGCGATTTTCGGTTTCTTTGCAAATCGGATGTTTGCCAAAACGATAAAAATATCGCGCGAGCAAGCCGAACAAGCCAGCCGCCACGTCGAAGAACTTTCGCATTACATTGCCGAACAGGAAAGAATCGGCAGAATCTTACAAAAAAGCGAGGAAAAATTTCGCAACGCTTTCGATTACGCGGCAATCGGAATGGCTCTGATTTCGACGCGCGGACGGCTTTTAAAAGTCAATCGCGCTTTTTGCGAAATCGCCGGTTTCTCGAACCAGGAACTTTTGGAAATTGATTTTCGGCAAATGATTGACGACAAAGATTTGGATTCGTTCAATCTGAATTTATCCAAATTGCTTGACGGCGACGAGCAATCCTGTCAGTCGGAATTGCGAATTAACAACAAAAAAAATGAGCTTCGCCGCTTGATGTCGAGTTCGTCGCTGGTTCACGACGAACAAAATAAATCTTCACATTTTATTTTTCAATTTCAGGATATTACAGACAAAAAACGCGCCGAAGAACAACTGGTTCACGACGCGCTGCACGACGCGCTGACCGGACTGCCGAACCGCGTTTTATTTCTCGATCGCCTTCAGTTCGCCTTTCGCCGCGCCAAACGCCGTTTTGATAATAATTTCGCCGTGCTGTATATGGATTTCGACCGTTTTAAATTGGTCAACGACAGTTACGGTCATCATGTCGGCGACGAGCTTTTGCTGAAAATCGCCAAACGTTTAAAAGCAACGTTACGCACTACTGACACGGTTGCGCGGCTCGGCGGCGACGAATTTACGATGCTGGTCGAGGAAATTTCCGGCATCGAAGAAGCCAAACAGGTTGCTGAACGAATCCGCGAAGAAATGGCAAAACCGTTCAAATTAAACGGGCAGGATTTCGTGGCGACGGTCAGTATCGGAATTGCCGTCTGGTCGCGCGACTGCCTGCATCCCGAATTTTTGATGCGCGACGCGGACACGGCTCTCTATCAAGCCAAACGTTCGGGGCGAAATCGTTTTGAAGTTTTTGACACGGAAATGCACGAAACGGCACTTCGTTTTTTGCAGGTTGAAACGGATTTGCGCTGCGCTCTGGAACGACGGGAATTTATGCTGGTTTATCAGCCGATTGTCGAATTATCGAACCGAAAACTGGCAGGATTCGAGGCTTTAATCAGATGGAATCATCCGAAAAAAGGAATGATTTCGCCGATGGAATTTATTCCGATTGCCGAAGAAACCGGACTGATTTCCGGCATCGGCAAATGGGTTTTGCAAACCGCCTGCCGCCAGTTAAAAGAATGGCAAAATAAAAATTCGGAACTGGCGGATATTTGGATGAGCGTCAACGTTTCCACCAAACAATTTATGGAGGCGGATTTATTTTCGTTGGTTGAAAAAACTTTGAAAGAAACGGGAATCGCGCCGCATTGTCTGAAACTGGAAGTAACCGAAACGGCGATGGTCGAAAACATCGAATTTGCCGTCGAAGCGATGAATAATTTGAAACGGCTCGGTTTAAAACTGGCGATTGACGATTTTGGAACAGGCTATTCGAGCTTGAATTATCTGCATCGTCTGCCGCTCAGCTCGCTCAAAATTGACCGTTCCTTTGTTAATCAAATGGAAGACGGCGGCAAAAATCAGGAAATCATCAAAACCATTGTTTCGCTGGCAAAATCGCTGAATCTGGAAACCATCGCCGAAGGAATCGAAACAATTTCGCAAAGTTCGCAGCTCGAAAATTTGTCCTGCCAACTCGGACAAGGTTATTATTTTGCAAAACCGCTTTCCACAACGGATGTCGAAAAATTCTTTATCGAAATGGACAAACCGGCGGAGATTTTAGAAATTGCCGCGTAACCAAATCACCAAATCGTTAAATTTAACCAGCCGTCGTTTCGCCGCCGAGAATCGTCAAAATTTCGCCCGTGATATAACTCGAATCGGCTTCAGACGCGAAAAAAACATACGCGGGCGCGACTTCTTCGGGCTGTCCAGGACGTTTCATAGGAGTATCCGCGCCGTGTTTTGCCACCTCTTTCGCCGTTTTGTCGGCAACGTTAAAAGGAGTCCAAATCGGACCGGGCGCGACCGCGTTGACGCGAATTCCCTTTTCGACTAGATTCTGCGCGAGCGATTTTGTAAAAGCGTGAATCGCGCCCTTCGTCGCCGAATAATCGAGCAGAGTTTTGCTTCCTTCCAAGCCTGTGACCGAGCCGGTGTTAATTATCGCCGCGCCTTTTTTGAGATGTTTCAAAGCGGCTTTTGTCATCCGAAAATAACCGTAGATATTCGTCTTAAAAGTTTTGTCGAATTGCTCGTCGGAAATTTTCTCGATT
>JBPCRW010000145.1:0-9198 GCA_050996405.1 Pyrinomonadaceae bacterium
GCATTAGACCAAACGCCTTGAAACCCGGGAATCTCGCCGAAGAAACCTTCGTCATCAGACAAAATCTTATATTTGGCTTGGCGCATCGCCGCTTGTATATATTGCATCAACATAATTTCAGTTTAACTTTTCATTATCGTTTCATCAACAAGAATTCCGCCCGGCAAAACTCTTTTAATCGCTTCGCAAACATCTTCGACCTCGACACAGCGAATACATTTCGGGTTTTCCGAACCTTTACGCATTTCGTCCGTCTGATGACTGCAAGGTTTTTTCGAGTAGACGATTTCATTCGGCGCGTTTGTCCACGGTCGCCAGTGATTGATGTTTGACGAACCGAAAATGACGACGCTCGGAGTTTCGACAGCCGCCGCGATATGCGCGATTCCCGAATCATTCCCGACGAAAATTTTCGCCCGCGAAGCCAGAGCCGTAATTTCCGGCAAAGTTAAATCGTCGAAAGTCGTGACGGGAACACGCGCGAGTTTTTCTAATTCGTCTAAAACGCCGTGCTCTTTTTTCGTCGCTACGGCAACCGTTCGCAAACCTTTTTCGCCTAGAAATTCCGCCACCCGCGCAAAATTTTCCGTTGCCCATTGCTTTGTCTCAAACGCCGCGACGGGATGAATCAGCGCATAATTTTGAATTTTGAATTTTGAATTTTGAATTACTGCCAGACGGCTTTTAGGTTTGTCTGCGACGGGAACGCCGACAAATCCTAACAGCGCGAGTTGCTGTTCGGCAGAATGAACTTGTTTTTTTTGCCAGAAATCGGCGGGCGAAGAAAGCAGATGATTGTAAAGAAAATTGTATTGATATTCGCGCAAACCGATGCGGTGCTTCGCGCCCGAAGCGCGAGCAAAAAATGTCGCCGTCGTGCCGCCGTGCAGATTGAAAACGACATCGTATTTATTTTGCCGGATTTTCCGCGCCGCTTTCAGACGCGAAATAAAATCGTCTTTTTTAAACGACACGACGTTATCAATCGCGTCAAAGCCTTCTAAAACGGGCGCGACCCAATCTTCCAGCAAAATATCAATTCGCGCTTCGGGCAAAAATCTTCTTAGAGCTATGAGCGAAGGCGTTGACAAAACCGTGTCGCCGATTGAGCGCAGGCGCACCACCAGGACGCTCCGAACTTTTGACCAATCAATTAACACAATAGTAAATGGTGAATGGTAAATGGTAAATACTTAATTGATAGTAGTTTTTCATTCAGCATTCACCATTTACCACTATCCATTGTTTTCGCTTCTTCGACGAGCATCACGGGAATATCTTCACGAATTGGATAGACGAGCCTGCATTTCGCGTTAACGCAGCGCAAACCGCTTTTATCCTCTGTCTGTTCAACTTTTGATTTGCATTTCGGACACCGCAGAATTTCTAAAAGCTCTGGACTAAGTGACATAAAATCTCCTTTTCAAAACTTTTAATATCATATCTTAAAAATTTCGATTCGCTCAATTTGCGGCAATTTTTCGATTCGCGGATTTTCCGGCTGCGCGGCTTTAAAACTATTTTGTTTGGCTTCTTTTCGGATTAGTATTAAAATTGCTCGTTCGTTATAAAAATCAAGGAGTTTCAAAAGGAGTTTTTATGAAAAGATTTTCCCGAAATAAAATTGTTTTTCTGTTATGTGCCGCGTTCGGGCTGGCGGCTTGCCAAACGCCGACAACCACGAATACGAATCAAACGACCGTGCGCGTCGAAAATTCAAACGGCAATGTAACAACTACGACTAATACAACAACTACGACCAACATGAACAGTAATTCGACCGTTGAATCAAGTTCGGTTGTCGAAACAAGCGAACCGCAGCAATATCAGGCGATGGTGACGCTGACCGCCGAAGTCGGCGGAAACGATAAAAAAACGGCTCTGCCGAAAATCGCGGCGCAGGTCGCGCGTTCGGGCGATAATCGCCGGATGGAATTTACTTTGCCGAATGGCGAAAAGGTAATTTATCTCGACCTGGGCGGAAAACAGTTAATCGTTTCGCCGCAGCGCAAACAATACGCCGAACTCGACAAAGATTCGCTCGGCATCAATGTCCGTCGTTTGCTGACACCGACGCAGATTGTCGCGCAAATTAAAGCGATGAAAGGCGTGGAGCGCGTCGGCGAAGAAAAATACAACGGGCGCGATGCCGTCAAATATCAATACAACGCGACGACTAATACGCAGACAAACGCGGGAAATGTTAATACCGAATCAGTAATTTATGTTGACAAGGAAACGGGCTTGCCGCTTCATTCGGAAACCGCTTCGACGGCGCAGAACGGTTCGGTCAACGGCATCAATAACGTTCGCTTGATTACCGAAATGACGAACATCCAGCCGACTGCCGACGCGAGCCTTTTTGCCGAACCGACCGATTATCAAAAAGTCGCGCCCGAACAAATTCGCCAGCAACTGGAAGTGCTTTTTAACGTCGTCGGAACGTTTATCGGACAAGCGATGCAGCAGGCGCAAACCACCGCCAGCCCTTCGCCGACCACTACGCCGAAATAAGAGGAAATTAAAATGAGTAAAGCTGTGACTTTGATTTTGGGAATCGTTTTAGGTTTGATAATCGGCGCGGGCGGAATTTTATATTTCGTCTCGCCGCATCGTGCGAACGCGCCCGTCGGCGTTCCGATTCAACCGCCCGCCGCAAACGGTTCGTCGGCGGGAACGGCAGTCATCGAACTTAAACAGGATTTTTTCGCGCCCATTTTGCAGGCGATTTTAAATAACGGCGGCGCGCCCCCGGCGTTTCCTTTAAATTTAACCGGACAATCAAATCAGCCCGTAAATGAAATTACCTGCGGAAAAATTTCTTTGAAATCCGAAGATAACGGCACGACAACCGCCGTTAAATTGGACAACGGGCAAATTCTCGTGCCGATTGCCTTTGCCGGAAATTTTAACGCGCTCGGCAGTTGCATTGAATTTAACGGCTCGGCGCAGGCAAATCTCGAACTGCGCTACGACGACGCGCAAAAAGCCGTCTTCGGACAAATCAACGTGCAGACCGTTAATCTCGACGGCGTTTCGCCGGTCGTCAGCGGTCTGATTACGCCGATTGTGCAGTCAACTTTAAATAATCGCGTCAATCCCGTGCAGATTTTGCGCGGCGACCAGATTGCGTTAAAAGTTCCGATAAAATCAACCGGCAGCACTTTAAAAGCGCAGGTTAGAGACATTCGCGCGGAAGTCAAGGACAACGCTTTGAATATGTATGTCAGTTATGATTTCAGCAGCGAGCAGACAGCGCAGTAATTGAAAACAAAAAGTATTTTTTCAACCGGACGGGCTGAATTATTCGAGTTTGTCCGGTTGAAATTTTTTTCTGTCTATTGCGCCGGATTGGAAACGGCTAAAAGATTGCTGAACAGCGTGATGTGTTCGGGCTTGAATTTGAATTGCGCCTTGCCGATTCTTAACTGAACGTCGCGTCCTCTGACAATTTTTTCGAGAACCGCGCGCGGCATCACGAAATTTAAAAACTCGCGCGGGTCGCCCGTTTTGCGGGCGTATCGGGCATTCCCAACATCCAGATTCTCGCCGTCAACAATAATCGTCATCGCGTTAGATTCGGCAAACGAAGGTTTTTTTTCTTCCGCCCAAAAGGTCATCGTAAATGAATCGGGCGCGGTCGCCAGAGTATTGCCGACAAAGAAAAAAGTAATGCCGAAACTAAAAGCGTTAAGATTATTCGCGCGGTCATGGTCGCGCCCGAAATCTTCGCCAAAGGCTAAAACTTTCGTCACGTTTGACGATTTGTCATACATCAGTTCCAGAGTCTTTTCGGCTCGCAGGGATTTTATCTGATTTTTAATCGCCTCGCTCGTTTTGCCATCCTGCCCCGCCGCGCAAACGGCGCACGCGAAAATTACAAATATAAACGGAAAAATTCGACGCATTTTAAATTACTCCTTTGATGTAAATTGAAATTGATTTTTTGCTGCGGAAACCGGAAATTGAATTGGCTTAGATTCTCAACCTGAAGAAAATTTAACCGGATAAAATCCGTTTTGACAGAATTTATTATGACTTTCCCAAGCCGCGAAATGCAAGAAAAATATCTATATAAAAGAAAAAAGTTTATGAACAATTTGAAATCGTTCATAAACTTTCTAAAGATTTGGCTCCGCAGGTAAGACTCGAACTTACAACCCTTCGGTTACACTTTATCCCAAACTTTCGTTTGAGTGTGGACTATCTCATCAACTTTTCTTTTTCAAAAGTTGTCGGACGCTTCTTGAGATTTTATTGGTCTGGTCTCCTCAATCTCTAGTCTCTGCGCGTTCCTGCTTACTCTTAAACCATTCAGCAGGCTTCGCTCAAGATTACCATTCTAAACTTTAGAGAAGGCTTCCTTGAATTCATCCGATTTTTCAATCACAGTCGCCTGTGAAAGCTGCAACTTAATTTACAGCCGAATGCTCTGCCATTGAGCTACTGCGGAATATCGCTCGAAAGCGAATTTTTAGATTATGGATTTCTATTTATCTTGTCAAGCCAACTTGCGATTTTAGATTTTAGATTTTAGATTTTAGCTAATGCGGCACGAACTTATTTTAATTCTCGATTTTGGCTCGCAATATACGCAGCTTATCGCGCGGCGTGTGCGCGAGCAGGGCGTTTATTGCGAAATTGTTCCTTTTCATCTCGCGCTCGGAAAAATTTTAGAAAAAAATCCGAAAGGCGTGATTCTTTCGGGCGGACCGAATTCTGTCTATGAACGGGACGCGCCGCAAGTTTCCGCAGATTTTTACGAAAAAATTAATGCGCCGATTCTCGGAATTTGCTATGGAATGCAGCTTCTTGCGAAAGATTTGCGCGGGCGGGTCGCACCGTCTGACAAACGCGAATACGGGCGCGCGCGGCTTAAAGTTCTAAGCGGCGAAACAGTTTTATTTGAAGGTTTGCCGTTTGAACTCGACGTTTGGATGAGTCACGGCGACCACGTTACCGTATTGCCCGCAGGCTTTCGTCAAACGGCGACAACGGGCGACGACATCGTCACGGCGATTGAAAACGCGGAAAGAAAAATTTACGCCGTCCAGTTTCATCCCGAAGTTTCACATACGCCGCTCGGCAAAGAAATTCTACGGAATTTTTTATTCGGGATTTGTCATTGCAAAGGTGACTGGACTTCAAAACAGTTTATTGCGGAAGAAGTCAAAAAAATCCGCGCGGCGGTCGGCGAAACTGATAAAGTTATTTGCGGACTTTCGGGCGGCGTGGATTCGACCGTCGCGGCGGTCCTGGTTCACGAAGCGATTGGCGACAGACAAATCTGTATTTTTGTTAATAACGGGCTTCTTCGCGCAGGTGAATTTGAAGATACGCTGAAACTTTACAGAGAAAATTTACGCTTGAACGTGCGCGGCGTTGACGCTTCCGAAGAATTTTACGCAGTTTTGAAAGATGTCGTTGAACCTGAAGAAAAACGCAAAAATATCGGTCGCAAATTTATCGAAATTTTCGACGCGGAAGCGCGCGAAATCGGCGATGTAAAGTATCTCGTGCAGGGAACTTTATATCCAGACGTTATCGAATCGGTTTCTTTGCGCGGCGCGAGCGTGACGATAAAATCGCATCACAACGTCGGCGGTCTGCCGGAAAAAATGAATCTGAAATTGATTGAGCCTCTGCGCGAACTCTTTAAAGACGAAGTGCGCGTTATCGGAAAAGATTTAGGAATTCCCGACGAGATTTTGCAGCGTCACCCGTTTCCAGGTCCCGGTCTCGGAGTTAGAATTTTAGGCGACATCACGCCCGAAAAAGTCTGGCTCCTGCAAAAAGCCGATAAAATTTTTATCGAAGAACTGCATAATTTCGGAATCTATAACAACATTTGGCAAGCCTTTGCCGTTTTGTTGCCCGTTCAATCGGTCGGCGTGATGGGCGATTTTAGAACTTATGAAAAAACAATTGCGCTCCGCGCCGTCACTTCGACCGACGGAATGACGGCGGACTGGGCGCATCTGCCGTTTGATTTTCTGCAAACGGTTTCATCAAGAATTACGTCTGAAATTCGCGGCATCAACCGCGTCGTTTACGATATTTCGTCAAAGCCGCCCAGCACGATTGAATGGGAATAATTTCGTTTTAACTGAGAGGCAAATAATGGGAATAATTTCGTTTTAACTGAAAGGCAAATAAACGGTATTATTCAACCATTCGTCTAATTCTGCGGCTTTGGCGATTAGCTCCAAATCGTCTATACAATGCCCAATCGTAATGTTTAGCTGATGCGCGTAAATAACTCCCGCAAATGTTTCACCCGTTTGTTGCCGTTTGTTTGCCTCGCGCAAAAGGTCGTTATCCTGTGAAAACAGAATGCGTCCTAATTCGGCGGCGCGGTCTAAAAGCGCGGAGTCTTCAAATTCTGCCGCGCCGTCTTCCTGCACAGCACAGTTAAAACGTCAACACCGCGCAAACGCAAGCCAACGGCAACGGCGCGTCTGACGTGAACATTCATATAAATTTTAACGCTCATTTTCGAGGCGCAAGCGACGCAGTTTTTGTTGAAGCGGCGAATTGGTTTGACGGGCGGCGAGTTCGTTCACTTCGCGCAGACGGCGCAGAATCTCGTCGTCGAGTTCTTCCCTGTGGTCGTAATAATAGGTGAGCGCGTGGTGAATTTGCGCCATTGAAAGATGCGGATATTGAAAATGCAGTTCTTCGGGGCTTGAGCCGCGCGCGAGTTTGTCGAGCGCGATTTCGATAATCTTAACTCGCGTGTCGGCAATCCACGCCACGCGGTTTTCGTCAATCTCAATGTAACTTTCGACAACGGTTATCATGGTTTTTTCATTTTAGCTTTTACTTAAAAGATTAACAAACAAATTTGATTTCGCTCCTCTCGAATTTGTTATTTTGAATATCCGCGTTTTGTTATCGCATAGCAATACGATGAATTTAGCCGTGTCTTTCAAGGCACGGAGCGCAAGATAAAAATCGTCGTGTGTCGCGTCGGCGACAATTGATATTTGATTCGATAAATTTTTCAATCGTCGCCGACGGAGCTTTGCCGTGTTTTTTAAGATACGCTTCCAGTGAACCGTCGGGCGCGTATTCGCTGGCGATGATAATTTGGTCATCAAATGTTCGCTTCGATAATCGGCAGAACGTTCGGATGACCGCTGGCGCGAACCCACAAATCGGCTTCGTGTTTGATTGTCTCGACGCTGATTTCCTCGTCAATCGGAATCTTGACGGCGGCGTTTGTCGTCGTGATTTGCGTGCGCCGTTCCGCCAGCCAAACCACGCCGAACGCGCCTTTCCCAAGTTTGCTGATTAAAGTATAAGGTCCGATTTCGTCGCCTGAACGCAGCATAAAGTAATCTCCTGCAATTTTGAATTTTCGAGCAAAATCATTTTGCTGATTATCGAATTTCTTGTCAATTTAATTCTCCCGTTTGCATCCGGCGGCGAAAAATATAATCTGTAAATGACCGAAAAGAATTTAACGAGAATAGGACAGGAATTATTTTATGAAATATCGTCAATTGGGCGACAGCGATTTGCAGGTTTCGGAAATCAGTCTGGGTTCGTGGCTGACATATTCCGGCGGAGTCGAGCGGACGCGCGCCGAGCAATGCGTCGAAAAAGCGTTTGAAGCCGGCATCAATTTTATAGACACGGCGAACATTTACGGCAAAGGCGCGTCGGAAACTTTTCTCGGCGAAGTTTTGCAAAATCGCAAGCGCGATTCTTACGTTTTGGCGACGAAATTATTTTTTCCGATGACGGAAACCGATTCGGGTTTATCGAGCGTTCAGATTCATAAACAATTGGATGATTCGCTTCGCAGATTAAAAACCGATTACGTTGACCTTTATCAATGCCATCGCTACGACGAAAATACGCCGCTCGAAGAAACGATGCGGGCTTTGACCGAAGTCGCGCGCGAAGGCAAGGCGCGTTATATCGGTTTCAGCGAATGGAACGCCGCGCAAATCCGCGCCGCAATCGAAATGTCGGGCGTTGAAAAATTCGTGTCGAGCCAGCCGCAGTATTCGATGCTGTGGCGCGAGCCGGAAGCGGAAATTTTTCCGTTGTGCGCGGCGAACGGCATCGGACAAATCGTCTGGTCGCCGCTGGCACAGGGCGTTTTGACGGGAAAATACAAAGCCGGTCAACCCGTCCCGCGTGATTCCCGCGCGGCAAGCGACGTGATGAACGTTTTTATCGGCGATTTGCTGAACGACGAAATTTTAACGACGGTCGAAAAACTTAAGCCAATCGCGGCAGGCGAAAATCTTTCGATGGCGCAGCTTGCGCTGGCTTGGGTGTTGCGCGACGAGAGAGTTTCATCGGCAATTATCGGCGCGACCAAACCTGAACAAGTCGCCGACAATGCGGCGGCTTCCGGCGTTAAACTCTCAAGGGAAACATTGGCGGCGATTGATAAAATAATCAATCCTGTTTTACCGACGGTTGAATGATTTTTAATTTACGGCTTCGCGCAATTTGCCGAAAAGTTTTGCTAAATCATTTAATTGATAATGTGCATTCAGCCCGCTCGGATTCGGCAGTAGCCAGACGTTTGCGCCCGTGATTTTTTCCGTTTGCAAACCTAAATGCGCTTTCGGTTTTTGAAACGCCGCGCGGTATGCGCCGATGCCGAGAACGGCTAAAAATTGCGGCTTGTATTTTTCGATTTTTTTGACCAGAGCTTTTCCGCCTTCGACATATTCTTTGGTTGAAAGTTCGTCGGCGCGGGCGGTCGTGCGTTTACAGAAACAGGTGATTCCATAACCGTTTTCAAGCAGTTCGAGTTCTTCGGACGGATGCAAAAGACGATTAGTAAAACCCGCTAAATGCAAGGTTTTCCAGAAACGATTGCCCGGTTTGGCGAAATGGAGTCCGGTCGCGCCCGACCAGATTCCGGGATTGATGCCGCAGAAAAGGACCTTCAAATTGTAATCAATCAAATCTTCGACGCTGCGGTTGACGGCATCGCGCAAATCTTCTTTGCTCGGTTTGAATTTGTTCATCTTATCAAAAGATAATCGAAAAATTCCTTTATGCAAAGGCGTGGTAGAAATAAGCGAACGGCTCGACCGAAAACGCTGTAAGTTTGCTAATAATCAATAAATAGCGTATTCTATTAACTGCCAATTCCTCTCCATTTTATCGACGGCGATTCGTCATCTCTGGTAGATTTCTTTGGCGGCGGATAGCGTGTCAAGCGGGTAA
>JBPCRW010000209.1:0-2546 GCA_050996405.1 Pyrinomonadaceae bacterium
AAACAAAAGCCACGCCGATTTTATCCAGACCGACAAATCAATCAGCGTTTCCGACGAGCGCAGCGCGACGTAGCCGCACAAAATCACGACCGGAATTGAGAGAAGCGCGAACTGCCAGCCGAAAAAACACAGCGCAATCAACGCCGTAAAAAGCCACGTCAGCGGCATAAAAATTATCGCCGCGAGAATTTTGTATGTCGAACCGGCGACATCCGCGCCGTGCGATTTGAACATCAAGCCGATGAAATTCGAGAAAAGATACGCGGGCGAATGAATCACCGCGCCAATGATTGAAAGCGGCGCGAGAATGAGCAGAATTACAAGTCGCAAAATTAAATAGCGAAAAACATACGCGGTCGGATGCTGCAAAACCGATAAACTTTCCGTCGTAATTCCACTCGTTTTCAAATTGTTTTCGTATCTGGTAATTCTTTCGTTCAGCTCAAGCATTTTTTGCGGGTCGTTTTGTTCGAGCAGCGCGTATTTTTTCGCCAGATTCTGCAAACGCCGGAAAGTCTCGGTCAGAGTTTGCTTGAAAATCAAATTTTCATAAACGGACGAAAATAACGCTTCGGCTTTGAGAATTGTTTCGAGTTCGGATTCGGATTCGAGATTAAGCGTCACGTTTCGCAAAGCGTTTTCAATTTTACCCGTCAATTCTAAAACCGCTTCGCGCGGCGGCTCGCCGTTTTCGTCCAATCCGACAGATTCGACTTCAAAAATCTCGCCGTAACGAATTAACGCTTCGCTTCTGAATGCGGTTTTGGAAGTGTAATAAAGCCCGACCGGAATTATTTTCAAACCTTTTTCGCTTAATTCCGCGCCAACGCCGAGCGCGCCGAGCGCAATCCGCGCCGCGCCGGTTTTTAAAGGCTGAAGTTTAGTTTCGTCGTGTGAAATGCCTTCGGGAAAAATGGCGATGCAGCGTTCCTGCGCGAGCAGTTCGTAGCAATTTTGAAACGTCCGCCGGTTTTTCGACATATCGTCCGCCGCGTCCACGCGCCGGAAAACCGGCAGAATTTCAAACTGCCGCAGCAGCCAGCCGCCGACCGGAATATCAAAAAGCGTGGATTTGGCGAGAAACGAAACACGGCGCGGCAGGCTGACAAAAACCAGCGCGGGGTCAATCAATCCGTTCGGATGATTGAGAACAAAAATTATCGCGCCCGTTTTCGGAACTTTTCCGGCATCGGCAGCTTCGATGCGGCGGAAAAAAAGTCGCAGGGCGATGCTGATAACGGCGTGAATAATCCGGCGAATCAGCAAACCTTTGCCGAGAAAAATCATCTGCCACAGGCGCAGAACTTTTACGCTTTCGGGCATCGGCAAAGACTCTGTTTGTTCATCGGAATTCTTCAATATAAAACAAAAGTTTAACTGCGGATGAACACGGATAAAAACGGATTTTAATTTTGATTCATCTGCTTGAATATGCGCTTATCCGCAACCGATTACGCTTTCGCTTCGCCGTCTTCCGCGTCGTCAAATTCTTCGTCGTCTTCCTCGTCGCCGCCGACTTCGCCGAATTCCCAGCCGTCATAGGTTTCGATTTCGTATTCGTCGGCAAGTTTTTGAAATTCGACGTTTCTTTGCGCCAGAGATTCGGGCGTGTGTTTTTCGATTTTCTCAACATGCAGCAGATATTCGCCGGTTGACTGGTCGGTTTCCTCGTCGCCAAGCTCGAAAATATCTATGAAATCGTAACCTTCTTTTTCCAGAAAAAGTCCGAGCTTTTCCAGTTTATCAACGCTTTCGTCAACGAAGTAAAAGCTGTAAAGCATTTCTTCGTCCAGATTCCAATTATCTTCGCGCTTTGCATCATCAAAAATCTCCCTGATGCCTTCGATTTGCGATTGCGCGTCAGTAAAATTCATAACTATTCTCCTTCGTCGTCTTCGATGCGCGCGATGTTTTCTTTAATCAGCGAACTGCTCTGAATCGCGCCCACGCCGTCGCGCGGTTCGCTCGCCTCGTAATTGTCGAGCGAATGGTCTTGTCCGATTGGTTTTTTCGGCAGTTTTTTGCCTTCCGTGATTTTCTTGGTGTCTTCGTCGGAAACCGTGCCGTCGCCGCGCGGCAAATCGCTGCCCGTTTCGGTCGTGCTTTTTTCGTCTGTTCGGTATGTATCTTCTTTGTCCTGTGCCATCTTTTCTACTCCTTTTGAAATTAAATTTAACTATATCAATTGTCCGTTGATTTTCCCGTAATTTTGAAAACTGACAATGAATCTAAACATTTGTGTTTTTTTCATTTTCCTTTTCCGCTTTTTCCTCATCCCGTTTTTCCGGTCGCAGATGCGGAAACAAAATCACGTCGCGGATTGAATGTTTATCGGTTAAAAGCATCACTAATCTATCAATCCCGATGCCGATTCCGGCGGCGGGCGGCATTCCGTAAGCGAGCGCGCGAATATAATCTTCGTCCATCATCATTGCCTCTTCGTCGCCGGTTTCGCGTTCTTTCATCTGGTCGCGGAAACGCTCAAACTGTTCCTGCGGGTCGTTGAGTTCCGAAAAACCGTTGGCGCATTCCATCCCGTTGATAAA
>JBPCRW010000231.1:0-2882 GCA_050996405.1 Pyrinomonadaceae bacterium
CAGAACAATCGAATTACCTCAGGCATCGGCTACGTTTATGACGCGGACGGGCGAATAACGCAGACCGGCTACCCTGATGATTCTGCGGAATCAACTTATGACGCATCGGGGCAATTAGTCAGAATCACGACCAACAGTCAAACGGACATCTTTCGCATTTATGATGGAAATCAAAGAGAGGTCAAACGCCGCACCTTGCGCTGGCGGGACAACCCTTACGCGCAACAACCGCCGTTTGGCAACTGGACGGATGACGGAGCGACTTATTACATTCGCTCCAGCGTGATGAATAATGAAACATTGACGGAAGTAAATTATTCGGGCGCGAAGATAAAGACGAATGTTATCGCTAACGGAGCGATTATTGCCACGCAGGACAATCTTTATAATTCTCAGCAAGTGAATTTTAATCAAACGGACGCATCGGGAATGAGTGTCAAGACTCTGAATTCAAATGGAGATGTGAACACTTATGAAGGCACGGAGTTTTCACCCGCCGAATTAGACCCTTTGGGAAATAACGTCGGATTATCAACGCCCTATATTGAATTGAATAACAATCCGCCGTCTGAGATGCCGAATGAGTTCAAATTGTTTGACGAATCGCAGCTGATGGTCAACGGACAGCGGCTCAGTTGTTCATTAGACGGCATCACGGTATCGTGTTCGATGGCGATGAGCGCGCTGCAATCGGGCGCGGCGGCGGTGTGTCCGAATAATGATTGCGGACCGAGAACCTATTACAACGGCAGTCGCTACGTGCTGAGTTCGCCGTTTATGGCATACGGCGACGGGCGAAGCGGCTTTTGGATAAATGAGAATGATCCGAATTACAGAAGGTCGCCGGATGTCGATTATGGAGTCGGAACACGCGCAAGATTTGTTGAAACCGAAAGCGGCGGCTTACCGTTTTCTTGGAATGCTTCATTATTTCAAACAATGGCGGGATTCCGTTTTACAACAAATAATCTTGAACAATGTGCTGTAGATGTTGCCGGCGCACTAGAGCCACTGGAAACAGATAATAGATTAGGTCCTGATGCGGGTAATTGGTTAGAGCATATTATCAGAGTTGGAGGAAGGGGAGGAGTTTATAACGTTGGAACTGTAGCATACGCGATAGCTACTGCATATCAAGAAACTCAGAACTTTACCAAAATACGTGAAACTGAAGCATCACTACGAGCAAACTCTTGGAAGTATTCGGGTGGAGCAAGATACGGCGCGCAAGGATTTGTAGGTTTAACTCACGATTATAATTACATAGAAATGGGAGCGCGTCTAAACCCGCAAAATCCTGATTTTCTATATAATAATCCAGAAAGTGCATCTGAACCTGCTACAGCAGCAGAAATTTTGTTTAGTTTTATTATTAACCCTCCCCAACGTCCAAGAGGAGTAGATACAGAAGTTCTTGGAAATGGTATTGACTTTTCTTCACAAAGAAAAATTGTCAATGACGATGTTAATAATCCTGTTCCTCGAACTCGCGGATTTCCTAAAACAAATATTGGGCAAAGATTCGATTACGTTGGTAGAGCTTCAGTGCAAGCACTATTCCATTGTCTTTATTACTAAGCGATAAATCTTTTGGCTCAACGGCATAACTTCTACTATAAAACGAAGACAAACTTTATTACACAATGAAGAAACGAGGTAAAAGGAAAATGAACAAAACTGGGCTGAGATTAATTAGTTTCCAAGTGGTTTTCTCTTGCTTCATTAGTGTTAGTGTCGGATGTAATCCAGATACGAAAACAGCTAATACTAATAATCCGGTTGACAAAATTTCAACAGTTGCTATTAATAACTCAACCATTATAAATGATAAAACATCTCAAAGTGGCATTCAGAAGGATATACCAGAACAAGAAATTTGGAACGGGCAAGGCGGAAAATTTCAATTACGTTGGACAAACAAAGACTTATATGTAAAATCTTCCGAAGGCATAAATAAAATATTTTCTACCTATGCTAATAAGTGGCTTAGTATAGTGAAAAGTAATGATTCAGACGGAATATACGAAATTGAATTTTCAATTCTTTCTGTGATTGGGAATCTCATTACTATTGAAATATCACAAACTATTACAGGAAAATATGCAGCTAATATTAACCAAAGAGTTACTTGGGTGACTCTAGACCTATCTAAGCCGGGTAACATAGCTCAATCATATTCTGAAGATGAAAGAGGTTCGCATAGGAACGCTGCTCTGACTGACTATTTTCCAAGTAAAAATATATTAGAAGCTCTATTAGCTAATTCAAAGGTAAAACAAGAACTTATAAGAAAAAATTTAGCTCCTCCAAAATCATTAAAAGGACTTTTACAAATAAAGAATTTTTCTTTGGATGATGATCCCACTCAACTCAATAATTTTTTAAGTGAATATGCGCTAAACAAATTTGTCTTCGGACGGTTAGAAGGGGAAAATGTAAAAATTTTCTTAGAATTATTAGATTCATACAGTCCCCGACTAGGCGAAGTGCCTAGAATAGAATTGTCTTTACCAATTCCTCTGAATTTAAAGTCTGCATTATCAAGAGCAGAATCCAGACAAGAAGGATTTTTATTTAAAGATAGCGCGACCGTCTCTCAAGGTAAAAAAACCTATTTTCACTTTAAAAACTAAATAATCCCAATTGGACTTGCTTTAACTACTTGCTAAATTTCGATAATCTGACGCAGCGGAATAATCTGCACTGGGGAATAGATTACTGGCAGGGCAATTCCAACAACATCTCCTACGCTTATCAGAACAATCGAATTACCTCAGGCATCGGCTACGTTTATGACGCGGACGGGCGAATAACGCAGACCGGCTACCCTGATGATTCTGCGGAATCAACTTATGACGCATCGGGGCAATTAGTCAGAATCA